>JAYUQS010000035.1:0-16126 GCA_043756645.1 Hyphomicrobiales bacterium
GTGCCAATACCTGCTGGCGCATAACGAAAGCCAAAAATTGAAAACGCGAAGTACCCCAACATACCGACGAGGGACACAATCACCAGTTTTGGCCGATCTTGTTTGGAAATGTGAAAACCAGTGGTGAAAGCTAATACCACCACGAAGACCAGTGCCACCAAAATCAACCGCACAACAAGTGCCATTTCGGGGCCGAGCGCCAAGGAGATACCGCGCACAAACACAGGTGTCACGCCCCAGACGGCGATTGCGAAAATCAACGCGAAGAGGGCTTTATTGAATGTGGATTCCATGCCGTTGTGATGCGCTTTCCGCCGCCTTACGTCAATTACGGCAAGACGCTTGTCTGGCATGTTTGCGACAGATAGAGTGAGGGACATGAGATACATTTTGATTTTTGTGATTTGGGCGTTATCTTTTCCGGCTTTGGCGGCTGACGTAGAGGACATGGTGAAAGCCGGGCGCGAAGCCATGGCGCGGATGGACGTACCATTGGCGATGACACATTTTGACAATGCATTAAAAGCGGTTCCCACGCATCCACAGGCTGCTTACGAGCGCGGGCGGATTTTATTAAAGATGGGTGATGCGAAAAATGCTGTTGCGGACTTCACGACGGCGTCTCTTGCTGATCCGGGCTTTGGATTGGCGCTAACGAGGCGTGGTGAAGCGCAGATGTTGTTGAAGAACCCTGATGCGGCGTTCAAAGATTTCAACGCTGCGATTGCAGCATCACCGAAATTGGCGGAGGTGTTTGTGGTGCGGGCGACGTATCGGTTTCAGATCGGAAATCTGGTGGGCGCGAAAGAAGATATGCAGTCTGCATTGGTCGTTGCCGATGAGGTGCAAAAGCCGATGTTGAAGAAGTTGTTGCAGCGGATGAAGTGACAAGACCCCACATCTGTCTCGTTGCGCAACCCACTTTCTTCTGCCAGCTTGCTGCTGTCGCTTAGGCAGGTAAGGGCCGGAGATAAACAATGCCTACCTTTCCCACACCGTACCATTGCCCCCCGACGGCATTTCAGACTAACCTTGTAAAAAACAAAGCGAGGAAGCCTCAATCTTGGAAGAGTGGAAAAGCAACAGTCGCGTTTTCGCAACGCTTGCTGCACCCGGCAGCATTTGGTTGCTGCTGTTTTTTATCATTCCCTTGGGCTTTCTTTTGGCGCTGTCATTTTCGTCAAAAGCCGTCATTGACGGTCAGGTCTCCATCAATGAATACGCCTATCTGACGGGCATAGAAAATTACACCCGGGCTTTGAACCCCGACATCATCTCAATTTTCCTGCGCACCTTATGGTGGAGCGGACTTGCCACTTTGGCCTGCTTGCTCGTCGGTTACCCCATCGCATTCGGCATCTGCTTCATGCCGGAGAAATGGCGTCCTTTGGCGTTGCTGCTGATCGTTCTGCCTTTCTGGATCAATCTGCTCATTCGCACTTACGCCCTTAAAACCGTAATGGGTGCCAATGGCGTCATCAACTCTTTCACCGGCCTGTTCGGAATTCCAAAACTTGAAATGTTGGGCACAACTCCCGCCGTGATATTCGGTCTCGTCTATGTCTTTCTGCCCTTTATGATTTTGCCGCTCTATTCCACCATCGAACGTCTCGATAAATCTTTTCTCGAAGCAAGCTTGGATCTGGGCGCAACACAATTTCAAACCTTCAAGAAAATAACGCTGCCCCTCACCATGCCTGGCATCGTCACGGGTATCATTCTCGTCTTCATCCCATGCCTCGGCATGTTCTTGATTTCAGATGAATTGGGCGGCCCGCGCTCGTGGATGATTGGCAACGTCATTCAAGCGCAATTCGGCGCATCGAATGACTGGCCCTTTGGTGCGGCCCTGTCCTTCATCCTCATGTTCTTGACGTTCATCGTCTTGTTTGGCCAATGGGCCTATCAAAGTCGGGCCAAGGGAGTGCGCAGCTAATGTTCTCCGACAAACTCAAACCCGGCGTAGGTCCGCTCGAATTCGGCAAGCGCCGTTGGCTGCAAGCGCTCTTTGGCGCAACAATCTTTGTCCTTTATGTGCCGATTTTTACCCTGATCGCTTTTTCGTTCAACACCCAGAATCGTGGTGGTGTTTGGAAGGGTTTCACGCTCGACAATTATCCGAAGGCTTGGAACAATCAGTCAATCTTTGATGCGATGATGAATTCACTCACCATTGCCTTTATCACCACAATCATCGCCACAATTCTCGGCACCATGGTGGCGGTCCTGTTGTGGCGCTTCAGATTTCCTGCAAAGCCCGGCTATGAAGCAGCAATGGGTTTGCCGATTGTTATTCCTGAAATCTGCATGGGCGTTGCGTTGCTGATGTTCTTTAATGCCACAGGCATGACGACGACCTTTGCCACCGCCGTTTGGCCGTTAAATTTGTCCACCATCATCATCGCCCACATCGCCTTCTGTTTCCCCTTTGTGGCCATCGTCGTGCGTTCACGTCTTGTCGGTTTCAACAAACAACTGGAAGAAGCTTCAAAAGATTTAGGCGCCAGCGAATGGCAAACCTTCACCAAAATTCTGGTACCTTTCATGAAGCCCGGCCTCATTTCCGGAGCGTTGCTGGCTTTCACCCTGTCGCTGGACGATTTCGTCATCACCTTCTTTACAGCAGGGCCTGAAACCGTGACCTTCCCCGTGAAGATTTATTCCATGGTCAAAACCGGCGTGAAATATGAAGTCAACGCTGCTTCCACCGTGCTGATCGTTATCACTATTCTTGCAACAGTGCTTGCCATGAAACTGCAAGCTCCCGAAAAGTCAGGGCATTAAAATGTCGGAACCTATTGTATCAGTCAAAAATGTTTGGCGTCGTTACCCCGGCGGCGTGATCGCCGTCGACAACGTGTCACTCGACATTCAGCAGAATGAATTCTTCGCGTTGTTAGGCCCCTCAGGCTGCGGCAAAACCACATTGCTGCGCATGATCTCCGGATTGGATTCACCCTCCGAGGGCCAAATTTACATTGGCGGCGAAGACATGGCTTTCACTCCGCCCAACAAGCGTCCCACCAACATGGTGTTTCAATCCTACGCCGTCTTCCCGCACATGACAGTGGCTGACAACGTGGCTTATGGCTTGCGCGTTACTGGCGTTGCCGAAGATGAAGTGAAGCGCCGCGTTGGCGAAGGTCTGGAAATGACCAAACTTGCCCATCTGGCGGATCGTAAGCCTGATCAAATGTCCGGCGGTCAACGCCAGCGTGTTGCCCTCGCGCGGGCCCTCGTGAAGCGCCCGAAAGTCTTGTTGCTGGACGAACCGCTCTCAGCCCTTGATGCAAAACTGCGTGACGGCATGCGTCTGGAACTGACGCGTTTGCAGCAAAGCGTGGGAATCACCTTTATCATGGTCACCCACGACCAGGACGAAGCGCTGGCCATGGCGGGGCGTATCGCTGTGATGGACAAAGGAGCGGTGCAGCAATTGGCAACGCCTGTTGAACTTTACGAAAAGCCAGCCAACCGTTTCGTCGCAGATTTCATCGGCAAGGTGAATATGTTTGAAGCATCCGTGCTCTCGCAAAAGGGCAGGGTGCTCAGTCTCGACAGCAAGGGCATTGGCAAATGTGCCATCCCCACCGACAAAACCTGCAGCGGCAAAGTCACCATCGCCGTGCGCCCCGAAAAAGTCGAAATCTCTTTGAAGAAACCCACTGAAAAAGGTGCCATCATCGCCGAAGCAAAAGTGCGCGACATGGCTTATTACGGTGACTGGAGCGAAGTCGTCACTGAACTCGCTGACGGCTCCCACGTTTCCATCAACGTCCAAAACGATCGCCGTGAAGCAGGCGCCAACGCCAAGCGCGGCGACAAAGTCTGGGTCTACTGGCAACCCGAAGACTCACTCATTCTCACGGAGTAAAACCAATGGCACTCGAAATGGACAAACTCGGTTACCAACCGGGCGATGAGGCGTTTCGCCGTGAGACGATCAAAGGCACGCGCTGGGAAGCCACCTATGCCGGTGCGCAATCCTTCATGCGCCGCAAATACACGCGCGACCTGACAGGCGTTGATATCGCGGTCACAGGCATTCCCTTTGACCAAGCCGTCACCAATCGCCCCGGCACACGCCTCGGGCCCGCAGGTATCCGTCAGGCGTCAGCTGAAAACGCTTGGGGGCCGGTTTATCCTTGGAACTTCGATCCCTTTGATACGCTCGGCGTCATCGACTACGGCGATTGTTTCTTCGATTGGGGCTTGAAAGAAAACTTCCCCGCCACACTGGAAAAACACGCAACCGACATCATCTCATCCGGCGCTGAAATGATTGCCCTTGGCGGTGATCACTACATCTCTTACCCATTGCTCAAAGCCCACGCCAAAAAACATGGCCCACTTGCTCTCGTCCACTTCGATGCGCACCGCGACATGGAACCCGACTCAGGGGGCCGCATTGACCATGGCACCATGTTTGGTTACGCGCTGCGCGAAGGCCTCATCGATCCAACCAAGTCAGTGCAAATCGGCATCCGTACCAGCTTCGTCGGTGAAACCATCGACGGTATCCGCATCATCTTCGCCGATGAAGTGCATGACTCAACCGCAGACCAACTCGCCAAAATCATCAGCGATAAAGTGGGCACTTCAAAAGCTTATCTCACCTTTGATATCGATTGCCTCGACCCCTCAGTCGCCCCTGGCACCGGAACACCGATTCCGGGCGGCCTCACCTACCATCAAGCCGCAACAATCATCCGTAGACTGAAGACTGTCAACTTTGTCGGCATGGACATAGTGGAAGTGTCGCCCCCCTTCGACCACGCCGAAATCACATCAATCGCAGCCTCGGCGCTGGTGATGGAATATATTTGTTTAAGGGCGTGGCAGAAGGGCGCACGTTAGCTCACGCCGCCCGCTTTCGGGGGCAGCGTTTTGGATGCAAGTTCAAAAGCCAGTGAACAGAATGTCTATCGCACCGATGATTTCGTCGTGCATTTCGGTTCTATTTTCAACAAAACTACGCAACGCGCTTCGCGGAATTGCTGCCAAGTAATGAGTGCGAATATGTAAACTGCGGTTGTCCACGACAATGGGAATGTCGAGTTTGGAAATAATTTTAGGAGCAGGAATTTCACTTATTGGTGCAGCAAGCACGGTGGGCAAAGCAACATTTATTGTGTGTTGCAATACATAAACATATCGACCGACGCCATCATGAGAACCGCGAAAAATATCGTGTTGGCGGATCACCACATCCGCAATCCATCAGACCACAGACCATTGGCTTCGATGTCTTTACGGTTCTCCTCAAAGGCTTCAGCGTTTTCTTTGAGCCATTTTTGAGCGAGTTCATCGCGCAAAGCCCTATCCAGAATAGCGGAAACATTGAGTTTTTGATCGCGAGCATCCAACAATAGCCGCTCATCTACGAGGACGTTTACTGGTTTTTTAACGACATGGGCTGATTTCATCCTCGTAATCTATGCGCATACCCCATGCGCGTCAACCCCATGCATCCTTCATGCGGTAATACAACATCCCCGCCACCAGCAGCGGCGTGCGCAACAATGCGCCACCGGGGAAAGGCAGGTGCTTCACCCGCGCCAGCAAGTCAAATTTCTCCGCTGTGCCACGGATAGCTTCTGCCATCAGTTTCCCATACATCCCCGCCAGCGCAACACCTTGCCCGGAATATCCGTGTGCATAGTAGGTTGTCGGCGAAAGACGCCCGCAATCCGGCAAGCGATTGGACGTGATGGCGATATAGCCGCCCCACGCATGTGCGATTTTCACATCGCGCAATTGCGGAAACACCTTCACCAAATTCCTCTTCATGAAAGCCCCAACGTCTGCAGGCTCTATCGTCGAATAATTTGCACCACCACCAAACAACAAACGATTGTCTTGCGTGCGGCGGAAATAATCCAGAATAAAATTGGTGTCGGCCACCGCTTCATTGTCACGAATAAGCGCTGTCGCCATGTCGGCGCCAAGCTGCTCAGTCGTCACAATGAAACTCGTCACTGGCATCACGCGTCCATAAAGCGGCTTCACGGTCTTGCCCAAATACGCATTGCCAGCGATGACCATAAATTTGGCCGACACTTTTCCCGCAGCAGTTTGAGCCCAAGGCTTCGCCCCCGTATCGACTGCAAGCACCTTCGTATTCTCAAAAATAACAGCACCCGCACCAACAGCAGCCTTCGCCAAACCCAAGCAATAATTCAGCGCATGAAAATGCCCGGCCCGCGGTTCACGCATCGCGCCATAGTAAAGCGAAGTGCCCAACTTCGCTTCAAGCGCCTCTTTCGACAACACTTCGCAACCGGCATAACCCAGCGCATTCATTTCATCTTTCCAAGCCACAAGCTCACGCTCACGATGAGGCTTCACTGCGCAATGCAAATAACCCCACTGCAAACCGCATTCGAACTTATGTTTCGCAATCCGCTGCTCAATCAACCGCTTGGCATCCTCGGCAATTTCAAAACACTTGAGTGCATCATTCACACCCAGCTGCGAAACCAATCGCGATTGCCCCGGCGAAAACCCCGTACAAATTTGCCCGCCATTGCGCCCCGATGCGCCGGAGCCGATCGTGCCTGCCTCCAAGACAACAACTTTAAAACCAGCCTCCGCCAATTCCAAAGCCGCTGAAAGCCCGGTGTAACCTGCACCCACGACAACCACATCAGCTGACACATCGCCTTGCAACGCAGGAAACGACAAAGTCTGATTGGCAGATGCTTGATAATAAGACGGGGCGGTGAGGGAAGGGCGGTTCATTCACAATTCTTAGGCCCCCCCTTTTGAAACTACAAGAAAGCAGGTTATGCTCGCAATCAGGACCAAATCAGCAGGGTGTCATGAGCTATCAGAAATTTGAAGAGTTTATAAGCCAACGCCGTATCAGTGAAGTTGAATGTCTGGTCGCCGATATGTCCGGCACCGCGCGCGGAAAAATCCTGCCGCCCAAAAAATTTATCAAAGGCCAACGCAGCCGCGGCCTCCGCATTCCTGAAGAAGTCTTTACACTGACGATTAATGGCCGCTACGTTAAAGACACAGACGCGGTAAGTGATAGCGCAATTGACATTTACATGGAACCTGATGTCGACACCTTCCGCATGGTGCCGTGGAATGCCGAACCAACGGCACAAGTGATTTGCGACGCCTACCACCTCAACGACGAACCCGTGCTGATTTCGCCGCGTCATGTTTTAAAACGCGTCTTGGCCCTTTATAAAGAAAAGGGTTGGAAACCCGTTGTTGCACCCGAATTGGAATTCTATCTCGTCAAACGCAATCCTGACGCTGATTATCCATTAGAAGCCGCCGTTGGCCGTTCTGGCCGTAAAGAGCCGGGTGGCCAAGCCTATGGCATCGACGCTGCCAATGATTTCGACCCCGTCGTGGAAGACATCTACACCTATTGTGAAGCGATGGAACTCGACGTTGATACGCTTTCTCACGAAAGTGGCCCGGCACAATTGGAAATCAATTTCAACCACGGTGACCCGCTGGATTTGGCCGATCAGGTATTTGTATTCAAGCGCACCGTGCGCCAAGCTGCATTAAAACACGATATGTTCGCCACCTTCATGGCAAAGCCCCATGCAGATGAGCCTGGTTCATCCATGCATCTGCATCAGTCGGTATTGGACGCGCGCACGGGTAAGAACATTTTTGCCGGTAAGGATGGCCATTTCTCCAAAATGTTTCACCATCACATCGGTGGCTTGCAGCGTTATATTCCAGCGGCCTTGCCATTGTTCGCGCCGAACGTGAATTCATACCGCCGACTCGTGCCGGAATCTGATGCACCCACAAACGTGCACTGGGGCATCGACAATCGTACAGTGCCATTGCGCGTGCCATCGTCTGACCCTTCGAACACCCGCATCGAAAACCGAATTACAGGTGCTGATGCAAATCCATACCTCGCTTTCGCGGCGTCGCTGGCCTGTGGCTATCTCGGCATGGTCGAAAAACTGAAACCGACAGAGCCTGTTACTGGCTCAGCCTATCGTTACGCTCACACCTTGCCCATCAGCCTCGATGAAGCGCTCGACAAATTGAACTACACCAAAGCCCTGAAACAAGTGCTAGGTGAAAAATTCGTTGAAGCCTATCAAGACGTGAAGTTTGAAGAGATGCAGCATTATCGCCGCGTCATCAGTTCTTGGGAACGCGAGTATCTTTTGCTCAACGTGTGATTTCAGATACGACGGGTACTTGATTTGGAGACTACGCCATGACGATGTTGCGCCTTTGGATTTCAGCACTCTTGCTGGCGGTAAGCTTCGCAGTTCCATCCTATGCTGTGGCCCCCGCTGAAGCTGTTCGTTCGGAAATAACTTCGATTCTGTCGGCCAGTGGCCGCTTGCCGCTTCCCTTGGAGCGCGTGCGGGCCACACTGCAAGCCCATTATGTGAAGCAGGGTGGTTCCATTTATTGGGCCAACACCGGTCGCATGACGCCATTTTTGCAGCGTATACAACGCGCTCATTATGATGGCCTGAACCCACAGGATTATCCGGCTGATGCGCTCACGCAACTGCGAGACGATGCCGATCCAGATGACGCACGTGCCGCAGCTGAAGGCGAACTTTATTACTCTGCCTTCTTCATTGCATATGCCGCCGACCTTAAAATCGGACGTGTATCTCCGCAGAAGTTTGACCCCAATCTGTTCCGTAGCCGCAAAACCATCGACGCTTTGCGCGTGTTGACAGAACTCAAGAAGCAGCGTGATCCAGGAAAATTTTTATTAGGCTTTGAACCGCGTAACCGTCACTACCAACAATTAAAGCGCATGTTGAAGGCTTACACTGTTGCAGTTGAAGAAGGCGTGGATTGGCCCGTGATCAATCAAGGTACTGTCGTGAAGCCCGGTCAAAATGATGCCCGCGTGCCACAGGTGCGTGATCTTCTCACACTCACCGGCGACTACACAGGACCTGACAGTGCCTCGCCAAGTTATGATGCAGGACTTGCGACTGCCGTAAAGAAATTCCAGCTGCGCCACGGCCTTGAAGCCAAAGGCCTGTTCGGCAAACAAACAGTTGTGGCGATGAACGCGCCGCCGGAAGAACGCCGCAAACAAATCATCCTCAACATGGAACGCTGGCGTTGGATGCCCGACAACTTGGGCGATGAACATTTCATGGTCAATATCGCCGCTTACGAGCTGCAATGGGTGGTCGCTAACCATGAAGTTGAGCGCATGAATGTGGTGGTGGGTGCCGTTGCAACGCAAACCCCGGAATTTTCGGATGAACTTGAATATGTCGAACTGAACCCGACCTGGACAGTGCCTTATTCAATCGCGACCAAAGAAATGTTGCCAAAGATCAAAGTCAATCCTTATCAGTACGCGGATGAATTCGAACTTTTCGCCAATGGCAAATTGGCAGATTGGGGGTCCGTCAAGTGGTCAAGTTATGGCGGTGGTTCATTCCCATTCACCTTCCGTCAAAAGCCGGGCGTAAAAAATGCATTGGGAAAAGTGAAATTCATGTTGCCCAACAAGCACAACATCTACCTTCACGACACGCCAGCAAAAGACAAATTCGCAAACTCCACCCGCGCCTTCAGTCACGGCTGCATCCGGCTCTCACGCCCGGTTGATCTGGCCTATAAATTATTGGGCGAGAAAAAAGGCATGTCAGAGGGTGAAATTGATGGCATTTGGTCAGACGGCAAAACCACCAAAGTGGTTCTTCCTCAAAAAATTCCGATCCACGTGATCTATGCAACAGCCTTCGCATCAGACAACGGCATCGAATTTAGAACCGATGTCTATGGCCGCGACAAGAAGCTGTATAGTGCGCTGTTTGGTCGGGTGGGCAGTTGAAAGCACAAGCAGGAGAAGTGAATTTATGCAACAATTCTTCACCTCTGCCGCTTGCGGGAGAGGATAGCGCGAAGCGCCAGGTGAGGGCCGTCATCCTCATATGCGATAGCCATCCCCACAAGGGGCAAGAAAAACAATGGGGCAACTCTTTTGACGTTTGATATTACTTCAAAACCCCAAACGCCGACAACGATACCTTGCTGCTTTTGACATGCAGCACGGCGGCGCCAGGCTCGGCCAGAAATGCTTTCACGGTGTCATCCACATCATCGCCCAAACTTAATTTGTAGGCCACAACACCAAAACTATTCGCCCAAGCGGCGAAGTCAGGGTTGACTAAATCGGTGCCCGAAACGCGACCCGGATATTCCCGCTCTTGATGCGTGCGGATGGTGCCGTAAATGCCATTGTCGGAAATCACAATTTTAGGCGTTGCGCCGTAAGCCACCGCAGTCGCCAATTCATTGCCCGTCATCATCACGCCACCATCACCAACAAAACAAATCACGCAGCGTTCAGGTTGATTGAGCGACGCGGCCACGGCCGCTGGAACGCCAAGTCCCATCGCCCCGACGATCCCTCCAATCAACGTGTTCTTCGGTGTCATCACCCAATGCCGATGCATCCATGTCGGCGCATTTCCTGAGTCGGTTGTGAGTATGCAATTGGCAGGGGCATGTTTTAGCAAAGCCAAAGTCACTTCACCAAAGTCCACACCATCAACGGGGTTGCGCGGCGTGAATTTCTGCATCACTGCAACAAATCCATTCAGCCGCGACACCCATGCTTCTCGCGCCGTGTTCACCACACGCGCACTCAACGCCAAATCCGCCAGCACACTTGCGGGGTTGGCCAAAACAGGCAAATCCACCCGCGCCACCCGGCCCAACGGGGTCGCATCCGCATAAACCTGCACAACAAATTGCGAAGGTTCCGGTGCCGCCGGAAAACGATGATTCAACGTGGCAATGTCACCCAGCCTTGTACCAAAAGCCAAAATCAAATCAGCTTCCGTCAGTACATTTTTATATTCAAGCGGACTGCCAAAACCCAAATGCCCGGCGTAAAGCGGCGAACCATTGTCAAACACGTCCTGATTTTTCCAAGTCGTGGCAACGGGAATGCGTTGTGCTTCTGCAAAGCGCTGCAATGCCATTTTCCCTTCCGGCGTTCTCAGGGCTGCACCCGCAAGCACCACAGGCCGCTGGGCTGAATCAATGGCACGCTGAATCTTTGCAATCACACTTGCTGCGTGACTGAGCTCGGGCAGCGGATAAACCAGCGCAACTTCATCGGCAACCTCATCATTTTGCATGTCCTCGGGCTGTGAAAACACAACAGGTCCAGGTGTGCCAATTTGCGCTTGCAAAAACCCGCGCGCAAAAATTTCCCGCACGCGAGAACCGTCGTTGATTTCAAACACAGCCTTGGTCATGCTGCCAAAGAACGATGTATAATCCACCTCTTGAAACACACCGCGCATGCGCTCTTCTCGCGCCACTTGCCCAAGTATCAGGATAACCGGCAAGGCATCCTGCTCCGCCATATGAACGGCAATGGAAGCATTGGTGGCACCTGGCCCCCGGCTTGCCATAAACACTGCGGGCTTTCCCGTAAGCTTGGCCTCAGCGCAGGCCATAAAACCCGCACCACCTTCATGCCTGCAAACAATCACCTGTATCGAACTGTCATGCAGCGCATCAAGCAGCGCCAGAAAACTTTCACCGGGTACGCAGTAAACCCGCTCGACGCCATGGGCCTCAAGTGTTCGGACAATCTGATCAGCAGCGCGCATGTTCTTCCTCGTTCAATCCGACTCTTTTGCCAGAGGGTCGAGCAAAGGTCGAGTGCGCGCTGCGTCTGTTCAGGGTTGCGCCGGAAGCTCCGCCAAAGCAGCTGAAGCGTCAAGACTTCCGCCCGCCACCGCCTTGCCATACCATTCAGCCGCAGCTTGAGTGTTGGGCGTCAAACCTCTGATATTATGCTTGGCATAAACTGCGGGATCATAAGTTTGCCCCACACCATAAGCCGCTGAGGCAACGTTCAGCTCAAAAGCCTTCAGAAAAAACTGCCGTGCTGCCAATACGTCGCCTCCACTCAACAATCGCTCTCCTTTGCTGATCAGGCTTTGTGCTTCAGGATTAAGTGATTCAAGCGGCACCGGCACTGCTGGCGGCAATTCAACTTTATTGAATCCTTGATCAGGCAGTGCTGCCGCCGGCACGATAAGAGCGACATCGGACTTTGGTTGAGGAACACCCGGAACCGGCACGGCTGAAGTATCAAGCTTCACGCGCAAGTCCTGGGAGGGAGCAGCGGCTGCCCCGGTTTTTTCTTCCAAAGCAAAAACCTGCAGATCCAGCGAAGCGGTGTCGGTATGAGGCACGATCAATTCCGCTTGCGCAATTTCCGAGGCTTTCAACATCCATTCGCCTTCAGATATTTCAACACCTTTGGTCAAGTAGGCTGAAGGTGGCAATCCTGAAATACGAAGCGCCACCGGCGTTTCCGCATCAGCGGGAAAAGCCGAAATATCAAGCGCTATCGGCGAATTGACGGCACCCTCTGCATCATTCACTTCAAGCTTTGCAGTTTTCACTGTTTTCTTGGTAATGACTGTTTCCGTTACAGGGGCCGGTTTTTGCGGCCACAAACTGCCTCCAAAAGCCAAACTGCTGGTCCACAGTTGCGAGGCGCGATCAGGGTTAGCCCCTAAATATCCAGCGCTACCGCCAAAGCCACAGGCAAACACCGCCAGTGCCGCAAATGTCAAAGGCTTCATTCCCAAGCGATTTTTCCGCACAGTTGTCGGCACATGCCCTTCCATGCCATGAGCGTAAGTCGGGCGCGTTGGAAACCCTGCGGCAGGCTCGAAATTATCCTGCGCGGCGTAAGACGGGTCACCCATTTGTTGTGCTGTTGAAAACCGCTCTTCCAATCTTTTGCGATAGGCTTCGTAAGCCACAGCATTTTCTGAAACCAAGGGCTGTCCAACAGCGGGCATGGGTCTTGCACTTTTATATTGATTGGCCATTTCATGTGGCGTTGCATCACCATAAGTGCGTGCAAACCAAGACGGCGGATTATCCCGATCAATCGGTGCAAGGTCATCACCATCCAAATCCGTTTCTAAAATTGGTTTCGGCTGTGCGTGAGTCATGGCCCATCTCCTTGTTGAATGTCGGGGGTGTTAAGTGTCAATGTTTCAAGCGCTTGCAAAGATATGGCATGGCGGTTCCAGCCCGGCACTGAAGCCGAAAGCTCTTGCGCTTCATCGCCAGCGGCATGTTGCTCAAAATAAATTTTGGTGAATTGTTTGATTTTCTGCGCCTTGGCAGTATTTTTCGGCCAGTTATAAACAGCCAGCAAAAGCGAAGTGGAAACCGTTTCAACACTGCCACCCAATGCGCCTGCATCAACCAAGGCAGGCGCATATTGTTTTGATAGGGCTTGCGGCGCCGTGAGACCCAAGACATGAAGCTGTTTGGCATCCAAACCTTCAGTCAATCCGTCAAGGCCATGCAACAACACCGCATCAGTCTCGCCGCGCTTCAGTAGTTCTATGGCCTCAGCACCACTGCGGGCCACGCGCGTGAAAGGCAAGTCCAATCCACCCAACACCAATTCACCCGAAGCAAAGCCCGCACTATTGGCTGCACCTGTTGCAATGCGTTTTCCTGCCAGCGCTGTGACATTCTTGAAATTGCGCGTCGTTAACAGCAGCAAAGGTGCAGCTCTTATCCGGGCAATAAAACTAAATTTATTTGCGGCAGAAGGCAGCAAGCCTTGCGCCTCTGCATACTCAACACAGTCAGTAGACAGCAGCGCCACATCAACTTGCGTCAGTTGTAAAACATCAGCAGCAGAATCAATGCAACCATCGCCATGCATCGCAATCAAACGCAGACCGTCGACATGCGACATTTTTTGCGTGATCGCTAAAGTCTCATCAAACCATTGGCTTTCGCCTGATAAAACAGTGATGGTTTTTTGATTGATTTCCGCCAACTTCGACTGCGCCAAAGCCTGCCCGCTCAACCCGCCGCAACAGCTCAAAACACCACAAACCAAAACACGCGCAACAAGCATTTACACATTCCACAAGATGAGCCGTCCCGTGGCAGATAAGTAACAAACAAGAAAATTCTTCGGGCCGGAATGTGGCCATCACGGGGCGATAATGGGGTATCTTGCGGGCGCACCCGCACGGCTGTTACATCGCGGAAAAAGGAACCTCAAATGCGCGATGTGATTGAACTGGCAAAACAAGCAATATGCGGCAAGAACTTGCGCATCGTATTACCCGAAGGCAATGACCAACGCATTCGCGACGCTGCTGCACGATTGCAATCTGAAAACCTCGCTGAAACCATCGTCTTCGGCGATGACGTGCCACCCGCACAGCCGAACGATATTGCTTTGGTTCTATCACGCCGCGAAAAAATGAATGAAGCTATGGCGCAACGCCTGCTGAAGAAACCGCTCTATCGTGCGGGAACGATGGTGGCTACAGGTGAGGCCGATGTGATGTTGGCAGGTGCCGCCAACCCCACAGCCCGTGTCATCGAAGCCGCGATGATGACAATCGGCCTCGCAAACAATATCACCACACCGTCCAGCTTTTTCCTGATGCAATGGCCTGACCGTCAATTGTTGTTCGCAGATTGCGCGGTCAACATTCAACCAAACGCAGAACAACTGGCCGACATTGCAATTGCTTCAGCAGCAAGTGCCGCACGCGTGTTGGGCGAGGAACCGCGTGTTGCGTTACTCTCCTTTTCCACCAAGGGCAGCGGTGATCATGCTGATGCAACAAAAGTCATCAATGCTCTCGGCCTTGCCCGCTTGCGTGCACCCCACATGAAATTCGATGGTGAACTGCAAGGTGATGCAGCACTTTCAGAATCTGTGGCCGCCCGCAAAGTCAAACAGCCAAGCGACGTCGCAGGCCGCGCCAATGTCTTGGTCTTCCCTGATTTGGATGCCGGCAACATCGCCTATAAGCTCACACAATATTTAGGCGGTGCTCAAGCCATCGGCCCGGTGCTGCAAGGATTTGCAAAACCCGTGTCAGACCTGTCGCGCGGTGCATCTGTTGAAGACATCGTAGATACGGCAGCACTGCTCCTCTACATGTCACAACAATGATTGCACATGCCGCGCAATAGTGCGCTCTTCATTGGCCGCCACCACTTGCACGTCTGAAATATGAAGCCACGCCAGATGCGCCATAATTTTATCACGCACCGCGCCAGCATTTTCGCCCACACCACCGGTGAATACAATCGCATCCACGCCATTCATGGCTGTCACCAAAGACGCCGCATGGCGCGCTGCCGAGTAACAATAATAATCGACAGCTTCCTTGGCTTCCACTTTGTCGCTGGCCAACAGCACCCGCATATCAGGACTAATACCGGATAAACCCAACAATCCGCTTTTGCGATAAAGCAAATCCTCCAACTGCTCGAGTGACAGTTTCTCGTCGCGCATCAACGCCACCAAAACACCAGGATCAATAGACCCGGTTCGCGTGCCCATCACCAAGCCATCCGCCGTTGAAAAACCCATCGTAGTGGCAACACTTTTTCCATCAACAATCGCACACATTGAAGCGCCAGAACCGAGATGCGCCGCAATCAAACGTCGGGGCAGGGACGTGCGCCGCAGCTCGTCAACCACATGCTCATAATTCAAGCCATGAAAGCCATAACGGCGGTAGCCCTTATCAAAATAAACCCGCGGCAAAGGCAACCGCGTCGCCAATTCTGCTTGTGTCGCATGAAATGCGGTGTCGAAACATGCGATATGCGGAAGATGCGGACGCAACTTCCGCGTAATCCGCAACACAGAAAGCCCAAAAGGCAAATGCAAAGGTGCCAAAGCCCGCAACTTTTCAAGCTGTTCCAACGTAGCATCATCAACACGCGTTGGATCAACATAACGCGTTCCGCCATGCACAATACGGTGGCCAAAACCGGCAAGCGAAGCGGAGCTCAAACCCTTATCATCAAGCGCCTCCAACAAAAGCGCCAACCCTTCAGCAAAACCGGTATCAGCAGGTAAATTTTGTTTCGCACCATTTAACTCAAGCCGCGGCGCTGTCCCGATACCACTCACTTGCCCCCGGATGATCTCACTCAAACTACGAACATCAAACGCCGCAAATTTGAGAGAGGATGAGCCTGCGTTGAGAACGAGAATGTGTTGCGACATTACAGCTTCTCCACCTTGTGGAGAAGCGACGTTCTTTGTCCCTTCTCCATTGAAAATGGAGAAGGTGGATTGCGCGAAGCGCAAGACGGATGAGGTCCC
>JAYUQS010000036.1:0-5527 GCA_043756645.1 Hyphomicrobiales bacterium
GATGCCTTCGAGGTGACTGAACACAGGAACCCGCGCGTCACTTTGCACCCGCGCCACCAGGCTCTTGCCGCCGCGTGGCACGATGAGATCAATACAACCTTCAAGCCCCGTCAACATATCACCCACCGCAGCACGATCCGCCGTTGGCACCATTTGAATGCAATGGGGATCAAGCCCAGCCTCCACAAGGCCGCGTGATAGACAGGCGGCAATGGCGGTTGAGGATTGAAAGCTGTCAGAACCGCCACGCAAAATCGCAGCATTGCCGGACTTCAAACACAAGGCACCTGCATCCGCCGTCACATTGGGGCGACTTTCGAAGATGATGCCGATCACACCAATCGGAACCGCAACCCGCGAAATTTCCATGCCATTGGGTCTGGTCCATTTTTCCTGCACCTTGCCGACGGGATCGGCCAAGGCCGCAATATCTTCCAACCCCTGTGCGATGGCTTCGATGCGGGCAGGTGTGAGCGTCAAACGGTCAATGAATGATGACTTCAAATCCTTTGCCCGCGCCATTTCCAAATCCCGTGAGTTCGCTGCAAAAATAATTTGGGCGTCATGCCGAATGGCTTTTGCCATCGCCAGCAATGCGGCGTTGCGTTGTAGGGTCGGTGACAGGCTGAGGCTCCGCGCAGCTTTGCGCGCGTTGATGCCCATCTCCTTCATCACCGCCAACATCACTTCTCTCCCGTCATCATCACGAGGTCATCACGGTGGATGATTTCATCCCGCCCCGCAGCCCCCAAAACTTTCATAATCTCAACGGATTTCAAGCCTTTGATTTTTTGTGCATCGCTTGAATCATAAGCCACCATGCCCCGCGCCACTTCAAAACCATCACCCGTCACTATACTCACTGTATCACCGCGACCGAACAAACCAACAATGTCTTTGACCCCGGCAGGAAGCAGACTTTTGCCTTTCAGCAAGGCACCCTTGGCCCCCTCATCAATCACCAAGCGCCCGACAGGTTGCAGACTTCCGGCAATCCAGCGCTTGCGAGATTGTAAACCTGAAGCTTGCGCTACAAACCAAGTGACACGTTCGCCATCAATGATGCGCTTCAAGGGATGGTCTTTGTGACCAGAAGCAATCACCATATTGCAGCCAGCCCCCAGTGCAATTTTGGCTGCTTCAATTTTGGTGATCATGCCGCCGGAACCAACCCCGCTGACGGGCTTTCCCGCCATGGCTTCAATCTCAGGCGTGATCTCTTTCACTTCGGAAATAAATTCAGCACCCTTTTGATTGGGTGGTGCGGAATATAACCCGTCGATGTCTGACAACAACACCAAACAATCGGCAGACATCATCGAGGCCACACGCGCCGCCAACCGATCATTGTCGCCATAGCGAATTTCTGATGTCGCAACGGTGTCATTCTCATTGATCACGGGAACCGCACCCTGTTCCAACAAG
Organism: Hyphomicrobiales bacterium; assembly: GCA_043756645.1. Taxonomy (GTDB): domain Bacteria; phylum Pseudomonadota; class Alphaproteobacteria; order Rhizobiales; family Aestuariivirgaceae; genus Aestuariivirga. The sequence goes on from JAYUQS010000036.1 coordinate 1,426, forward strand.
GTCGTCAAAGTTGCGCGCGCATTCAAATGCCGCCGCCGCTCTTCTGTATCGTTTAGCGTCACGAGAATCTGTGCTGCAACAATATCACGCGCTTTCAATTCTTCCGACCAGGCTTGCGCCAAGGCAATCTGGCCAACAGCAGCGGCAGCCTGGCTTTGCGGCAATTCCAATTTACCCTTGGGAAAACCAAGCTTGAACCGCCCTAGCGCAATCGCACCTGATGACACCAGAATAACATCAGCGCCTTTGGCCTTCAGCGCAACAACATCCTCAACCAGTGACGTCAGCCACTGCTGCTTCACAAGTCCGGTTTTCTGTTCTACGAGTAATGCCGAGCCTACTTTGATCACAATACGCTTGGCAGATGCCAGGCGGTTGATCACGGCTTCCACTCAGCAGCAGGGGTGATGGCTTCAACCGCATTCTGGTGCCGCACATTGGCGCGTGTCACCACCGTCATGATTTTGCTCATCAACTTATCAGTGTTTTTTGAAGCTGCAGCCGAAATCAAAACCGGTGTGATTTTCAATTTGGTCTCGAAGGCTTTGATCTTCTTCTCCAGCGCCTTCTCATCAATGGCATCAATCTTATTGAAAACCACGATCTCGTGCTTGTCGGCCAAGAGTTTGCTATAGGCTTTGAGTTCACCCCGTACAGTCCGGTAAGACTTCACCGGATCATCCGCCGTCACATCAATCATATGCAGCAACAAAGCACAGCGTTCGATATGGGCCAGAAAGCGCGCCCCTAAACCGGCACCTTCATGAGCACCCTCAATCAAGCCCGGAATATCGGCCAGGACAAAGCTGTTTTCATTCGCACGCACGACACCCAATTGCGGATGCAGCGTTGTGAAAGGATAATCGGCAATTTTTGGCCGTGCTGCCGAAACCACTGACAACAAAGTAGACTTGCCGGCATTCGGCAAACCAATAATACCGGCATCAGCGATCAATTTCAGATGCAACCAGATCCAACGCTCTTCACCCTCTTGCCCCTGATTGGCGCGGCCTGGCGAGCGGTTGGTGGCGGATTTGAAATAGTGATTGCCAAAGCCGCCATTGCCACCTTTGGCGACACGGTAACGCTGCCCCACTACCGACAAATCAGCCAAAACCGTTTCATGATCTTCGTCGATGATTTCAGTGCCAACCGGAACTTTGAGGACGATATCGTCGGTTGACTCGCCAGCTCGCAAACGCCCCATGCCGTGCCCAGCTGTCCGCACTTTGAAATGCTGTTGGTAGCGATAATCAATCAGCGTGTTGAGGTCATGTGCGGCTTCCACCCACACGTCACCACCGGTGCCACCGTCACCACCATCGGGGCCGCCAAATTCAATAAATTTTTCACGACGGAAAGACACAGCACCAGCACCACCGTTGCCTGCCTTCACATAAATTTTGGCTTCATCGAGAAATTTCATACATCACGTCCTGTTCAATTGGCGTCCTTACATGAAGTTTCAAGAAATTTGAACAATTTGCTTTGCGTTGAATGACAACACGAAAAAGTTGAAGCACATTGAGAAGAGGTGAACAATTCACACGAAACAACTGAATCAACCTCTTGTTTTCGAACGAATATCGCCCCGAAATACATCTGATTGAAACACATTCTCGCCACATTTGGACGGTTAACCCCACTTCTTCCCTGACAGCGGCGGTCATGAAGCGATGGAATTTGCATTACAGCAAACGCCATTCGATCTGTCGTTTGTCATTGGGGTAAAAGGAGTAAAACATGAAGAAGACACTTTTGGCCGGACTTTCGGCGGCCTTCATCGCAACTGCCATGTTGGCAGGTACAGTCCAAGCATCAAGCTGCGCAGATTACGGCACTTGCGAGCGCTTTGGTATCAAGAAAAAGTCGGTTGCCAAACAGCAGCGTCAGGCCACAGTTTACAAAACCTCTAAACGTAAAACGGTGCGAACTGTTTCTGTCCGCAAATTGTCGGGTAAGCGCATCCGCACACAGGCAGCATTTGCCCCAGCACCTAAGGGTCGCGGCAATGTGGTCGCTTTGATCAAGGCTCAAGCTCCACGTCATGGTGTTCCAACTTGGTTTGCCTTGCGCATCGCCCATGTTGAATCAGGCTATAATCCACGCGCACGGGGTGCTGCTGGTGAATATGGTGTGTTCCAAATGAAGTGCGCCACCGCACGCGGCATTGGTTTTCGCGGTAATTGCAACGCCTTGTTCAACCCTTCTGTGAATGTGCAATACGGCTTAAAGCATCTCTCGCTTGCTGTCCGTGGTTCGCGCGGCAACTTGAAGCTGGCAGCATCAAAACACAATGGCGGCTTAGGTCGCAAATCGCTGGTGCGTGATTATGTGAACCGCGTATTCTGATACATTCAAAATTTAAATCAAAGGCCGCCCGTCAAACGGCGGTTTTTTTGTTGCGCCAGTCGCTTCGCAAAAGTTGCACGGTCGTAACAGGCACTTCAAACCCACGCGCTATTGAAAATTGCGAACATGTTCCGGTCGTTTCAAATCCGGCATGTGCCAGCACTTTTCCCGACGCCGGGTTTTCATTGAAAAAACACGAACCCAAACTCTCAAGATTTGAATCGACAAATGCCAGCTCCACCATGGCCGTGGCGGCTTCCGTCATCAGACCCCTGCCCCAGTGTTCTTGCACCAACCAATACCCGAGCTCTGCCCTTTGCTGGTCTTCCATCCAATCATAACTGATGATACCCAGCAACTCTGTAGGCGATGACTTCAAACTGATGACGCGAAATGCTGAGCGATAATCGAGTCCATCAGCCCACTCAAAAAACGCCTCAGCATCGGCCAGCGTGTAGGGAAACGGAACGCGCGCCAGATTTTTGCTGATCTCGTAATTGTTGATCTTAACCGCAATCTCTGGCCCGTCGCTTTTTTGCACGGGCCGCAGCACCAAACGTTCTGTTTCAATGATCCTATTCACGAGCAGCCTCCAAAACGAAAAACGGGAAGATGGCGGCCCATCTTCCCGTTAAACTCAATTGCCCGGTCCCATGGACCAGATGATCTGGTCTGATTATTCAGCAGCTTTCGGAGTCACAACCGAAACCAGTTGCTTGTTGCCCTTGGTGCCGCGGAATTCAACAACGCCTGGAACCATTGCATAAATGGTGTGGTCCTTGCCGATACCAACGCCCGTGCCCGGATGCACTTTCGTGCCGCGCTGACGGATGATGATGTTGCCGGGAATAGCCGTTTGTCCGCCAAATAATTTGACGCCAAGACGACGTCCTGCGGTATCACGACCGTTGCGGGATGAACCGCCTGCTTTTTTATGTGCCATGGATCAATCTCCTCTTAGGTGCGCGCGCGGTCAGATTTGGAACGCGGTGGTTTGCCGTCGGCCAATTCCTGGGCCTGTTCAATCCATTCTTCTCGGGCAAAACGACCCTTTTGCTTCAAGTGGGTTTCTGCGGCTTCAACTTGCTCTGCTGTCATGGCAGCAATCGAAGCAAATGTGTTGTAGCCAAGTTCACGCATGCCCGCTTCCATCTTGGGACCAATGCCGCCAACGAGGGAAATGTCATCCGACTTGCCATCAGCAGGTGCTGCAACAGCAGCTTTTTCAGCCTTCGGCTTGGCTGCAGCTTTGGCGCCACCAACCAAAATATCGGTGATCGTCACTGACGTCAGCAACTGACGGTGACCGTTACGGCGGCGGTAATGCTTGCGGCGGCGCTTCTTGAAAATATAAACCGTATCGGATTTTTCCTGGGCGGCAATTTCGCCAACCACGGTGGCACCTGCCACAACAGGAGCACCGATGTGAACATCAGCGCCATTGGCAACCATCAACACGTGTTCGAACGTGACTTGGTCTCCAGCAGCGCCTTCGAGCTTTTCAATCAGAATTTTATCGTTTGCGGCAACGCGATATTGCTTGCCGCCTGTCTTGATGACTGCGTACATTTTATCTTCCTTATTCCCGCACCCTTCGGAGCTGCTTTCATAACCCGTTGAAAAAGCAGACTTTCTAGCAAGGTTTCAAAGAAACCTAAGGTTACCCTCGGACAGCGCAACAGTCCCGGAAGAACTTTTCAACCGGGATTTCGGGCTCATAAAGCGGAATGAACCCGTAAAGTCAAGCTTA
>JAYUQS010000037.1:0-16087 GCA_043756645.1 Hyphomicrobiales bacterium
GCGGATCGCGGATTGGGCGAGAAGGATTTTTTTGTTCTCGTTCAGGAAGCTGCAAACGCCAGGGCGGGGTAATGACGGCCGATTTTGACGCGGTTGGTATTAGTCACTTTCAAGTGATTTAGCTGATCATCACTGGAAACCAACCACGTTTTCAACGTATCAAGCGACCAATCGAATCTTTAGATGGAGCCGCGGCGTCTTGATCAGAAAACTCTTCGGGCAGGTTTGCCTTGCCGTTCCTGCGCTTTGGCTGTCGCTTGGCATCAGTGAGATGGCTCATGCACAAGACAATTTTCAATCGCCCGATGTGCTCGTACTTGGCGACTCACAACTCAGTTTTGGCGCCGGAGTGGCCTTCATCGAATTCCTGAAGAAAAACGGAAAGGCTTGTGGGCTCAATCCGAATTGGTCTGTTGGTGTTCTCGGTGTTCGTTCCAGCTCTCTGCGCGCATGGTCCGCGAAAGATGGTGGAGGCAAAAAAGCTATCTGTGATGTGGACCCAAAATGGAAAGTCAACGCAGGGTCTTTCGGCGTCATCAACAAGACCGGGAACAAATATGTGCAGATCGGGCAAGGTGACGCCTATCAATTCTGCGAGGCTGGAAAATCGCCTTTTCAATCGATGTTCGCTGGTGGATACTACAACCCCAAGATTTTCGTCATGGCCTTTCTCGGCAATGCCACTGAACGCTGGGCCAACAGCGAGGCCGATGCATTGGTTGATGTGAACAAAGCGATGCAAGACATTCCTTCTGATCTGCCTTGCATCTTCATGACGACAGCACCGGGCTACACACCCAAGATCAATAGTGAGCGCCAAAGAGCGCAGGACAATATTGAAAAGGCTTTTAAGTCAGCAGGCAAACGCTGCAGTTTCGTGCAGGGTTATACACCCGCCACCATTGCTGCCAATCAAGGTGTTGCTGGCAAATTCCGATTGAAACCGGATGGCACGGTGAAAGACCCTTACCATCCGACCGAGAATTCGGCGCGCGAGTTTTTGTCCTTGATTAAGGGGCCGCTTTGCAACGCCTTCAAATCAGAGTTGGCAGGTTAAGCCCATTACGCTCTCTCACACCACCGCTCTCTCTGGTCTCCGCGTTCTTGATCTTTCGAGAATTCTGGCGGGGCCGACGGCTACGCAATTGCTCGCTGATCTTGGAGCAGAAGTCATCAAAATTGAAAAGCCTGAAAGTGGTGATGATACACGGGGGTGGGGGCCGCCGTTTCTGAAAGATGCTGCAGGACAAGAGACAAGGGAGAGCGCCTATTACCTGTCGTCCAATCGCGGTAAGCATTCTGTGGCTATCGACATCGCAACACCACAGGGTCAAACTGCCATTCGGCGTATGGCCGAGAATTCAGATGTGTTGGTTGAAAATTTCAAACTCGGCGACTTGGATCGTTATGGACTTGGATATGACGACCTCCGCAAACTCAATCCAAAACTCATCTATTGCTCTATCAGTGGTTTTGGCCGCACGGGCCCCAATAAGCATCGCGCGGGTTATGATTTTCTGATCCAGGGTGAGGGCGGGCTGATGTCACTCACCGGTGAGGCCACGCCATTAAAAGCAGGGGTAGGCGTCGCTGATGTGCTGTGCGGGATCTATGCCACAACTGGAATTCTCGCAGCCGTGGAAGCGCGTCACAAAACCGGCAGGGGGCAATTCATTGATATCGCGCTGATGGATGCGCAAGTCGCACTTCTTGTCAATCAAGGTGTGGCCTATCTGACAGACGGTCAGGTGCCGCCGCGTCGTGGCAATGATCATCCAACGATTGTACCCTATGGCGTGTTTCCGGCTTCTGATGGAGACTTCATTTTGGCCGTCGGCAATGACCAACAGTTTCAGAAATTTGTGGCGCTTGCTGGCGCACCTGAATTGGCGATCGACCCACGGTTTTCAAAAAACGCTGATCGTGTGCGCAACAGAATTTCGCTGGTGCCCATTTTGCGACAACTCACAATCCAGCGCCCAGCCTCAGAATGGATGAGTGTGCTGGAGTCCGCCGGCGTTCCGGCAGGGCCCATCAACAGTTTGGACAGAGTCTTTCAAAGTGAGCAGGTTGAAGCGCGCCAGATGCGCATTCGCATGGCCCACGAAACTGCGGGTTCAGGTTTTGTTGACTTGATCGGCAATCCCTTGAAACTCAGCGACACGCCGGTTCATTATCTAAAGCCACCACCGCGCTTGGGCGAAGATACCGATCATATTTTGAGGACTGTTTTCAATTTCAGTGATCATGAAATTGAAACTTTGCGGCTACACGGCATTTTGGGGAGTTGACGATGGCAGATGCAATGAGCGGTGGCGACATCATCGGGCGCGTCTTGAAAAACGCAGGCGCAACCCACGCTTTTGGCATTCCTGGTGGCGAGGTTTTGGCCCTCATCCAAGGTCTCAACGCCGCAGACATCCGCTTCGTTTTGGTGAAGCATGAAAACAGCGGCGGCTTTTTTGCTGAGGGCCATTGGCACATGACGGATGCGCTGCCTGTGCTTGTTGCAACCTTGGGGCCGGGTGTTGCCAATGCTGTGAATGTGGTAGCCAATGCCATGCAGGACCGCGTGCCGCTGATATTTCTGACAGGCTGTGTTGAAGGCGCGTTATTGGGCAGTTTCACGCATCAAGTGGTAGACCACCAGGCCATGCTGCGACCGGTGGTCAAAGGCACGTTCAGGTTGGAACGTGGCAAGATCGGCGACATGATGCGAGAAGCGATTACTCTGGCTCAATCTGGTCAGCCGGGGCCGGTGCATATTGACGTGCCGGTTGATGTGGCTGAATCTGAATCTATTGAAGCTGAGTTGCTGCTGATCACGAAGGCCGCAACACGTGTGCCGGATCAAAAAAACATCTCGTCAGCACTTAAGTTGTTGGCCGCATCGCAGCGACCGCTAGCAATTGCGGGCGTTGATGCCGTGTTGGAAAACGCCGGCACTGCGATCTCAGAATTTTGTCAGAGCCACAATATTCCCCTCGTCACGACATACAAAGCCAAAGGGCTTGTGGACGAAAGTAATGCACTGTGCCTTGGCGCTGCCGGACTTTCGCCACTGGCTGACAAAACGCTGATGCCCTTGATCGCACAATCTGATTGCCTGCTGCTTCTGGGCTATGATCCCATTGAGATGCGTGTAGGCTGGCGTAATCCTTGGAGCAAAGACAAGTCAGTCATCGAGATTGCGCCGGTTGCGCGCGACCACGGCATGCATGCTGTATCGATTTTACTTATTGGCGAGATTGCTCCTACACTATCATCTTTGCAGCATGCTGCTTCTGACCGCTGGATGCCAAACGAGCCGACAAAAGCCCGAGCCGCTCTGCAACAAGATTTTTCTGGACCTGACACATGGGGACCACACCAAGCGTTTCGCACCCTCCGTGACGTCTTGCCCGATGAGACCGTGGTCACAGCTGACTCAGGTGCGCATCGGATTTTGCTGAGCCAGATGTGGGCGTGCCGCGCTCCGCGAACCCTGCTGCAATCATCAGGCTTCTGCACCATGGCCTGTGCTTTACCTTTGGCGGCTGGTGCAAAATTGGGGCGGCCTGACGTGCCTGTTGTCTGTGTTGTGGGTGACGCCGGGCTTGACATGGCAGCAGGTGAACTTGCCACACTGCGGGATATGCAATTGCCCGTCATTGTCTGCGTGCTGGTTGACCAATCATTGGCACTGATTGACCTGAAACAGCGCAAAAGCCAAATGCCATCACTCGGCGTCAGCTTTGGGAAAACTGATTTTGCCGCTGTGGCACGGGCCTATGGTGGACATGGCGCGGATGTTTCTTCCCAGTCAGCATTGAAAGTTGAACTGCAACGCGCCCTGGGGCGAGATTGCTTTTCAATCATTGCCATCCAGATTCCACCCCGCGCTTATGACGGCTATATTTGAAGCTGCATCAGCAGTGATTCCGTGCAATCACATTTGTTCACAGACTCGTGATCTCACGTGGAGTTGAGCACACGAAGAATTTCCAGCTGCTAGAGGTAATGTGCATTTCAGGTTTTTGCCAAACGTGTTTTGCTTCAAATACAAAAAACGAGTTTGGGCGACATGCAAACAACAGACCTGAGTGGACTACCGACCAGCCTTCCCGAAAGCCATATCGCATTGTGGAATAGGATTATATTAGGCATACTCAGCCACAGTGCCACTCCTGGTCCTGATCTTCTCAAACTGCTTGCCGAACAGCCAGATTTTGCTTTGGGACATGCCATCCGTGGTTTTGCCTGCAAACTTTTGGCACGCTCTGAAATGGATGTGATCGCGGTTGCATCGCTCACAACGGCCAAGGCATGCCCGCCCGGAACCGCGCGGGAGAATAATGTCGTGCTGGCGCTGGATGACTGGATCAAGGGTGCTCCAACGCGGGCTACAGCACGTCTGCAATCCATCCTCGATCAGGCTCCACGTGATGCACTTGCGATGAAACTGGTCCAAGGCATTCACTTCATGATGGGCCGTCCGCGTGAAATGCGAGCCTCTGTTGAAGGTGTGATGGGCCAGTGGGATGATCACCCTGCCAAGGGATATCTCCTTGGCTGCCATGCCTTTACACTTGAAGAGACAGGTGAGTACGAGCGTGCGGAATTGATGGGCCGCAAAGGCATTGAACTGGCACCTGACGACGCTTGGGGCTTGCATGCCGTGGCTCATGTTTATGATATGACAGCCCGCTCTGCCGAGGGATTGAAATGGCTGGAGGGCCGCGAAGCCTCATGGGCACACTGCAATAATTTTCGCTATCACGTCTGGTGGCACAAGGCGCTGATGCATCTCGACATGGGCAACTATAATGAAGCGCTTGAGCTCTACGACCGGGATATCCGCGCCGACAAAACCGACGACTACCGTGACATTGCAAACGCTGCCTCTTTGTTGTCGCGGCTTGACCTTGAAGGCGTTGATGTTGGGCATCGCTGGGCTGAATTGGCTGACCTTTCTGAAAAGCGGGCAACCGACGGGTGCCTGGCCTTTGCTGATCTTCACTATATGCTTTCACTGTGTGGTGGTGAACGGCAAGACGCGGCAGCAGGTCTTATCTCACGCATGACCACTGCGAAATCTGAGCTTTGTGAAACGCAGCGCATCATCGCCCATCCCGGTTTGCGTTTGGCCAAGGGCATGCATGCCTTTGCGTCAGGTGAATATGCCAATGCCTGGCTCAACCTACGTGATGCGCGAGCTGACTTGCAAGCTATCGGAGGTAGCCACGCCCAGCGCGATGTGTTCCAGCGGGTTTGCATCGAAGCTGCTCTTCGCGGCGGTTATCTCGATGCTGCTGAAGGTTTGTTGTCAGAGCGTTCGGTTCAGCGCAACCGCACAATGGACGGCTATGCATCACGGCGATTGGTGTTGATCAACCAAGCCAGGCAGGCTGTTGTCTGAGCTGAATTCCGGTAAACACGCGCGATGACCACAGCTGTAGCCACAGAGCCTGCCAAAAAACACCGCGATGTCCGCCTGGATTTCTTCCGGGGGCTTGGCATGTTCATCATCCTTGTGGCGCACATCACCAACAATCCGTGGACGCTCTACATCCCCGCGCGCTTCGGATTTTCAGATGCGACGGAAATGTTTATCTTCTGCTCCGGCATGGCGTCTGCCATTGCCTTTGGCGCGGTATTTGCGCGGGCTGGTTTCTTCATGGGGCTATTGCGTGTGATCTTCCGCATCTGGGAAATCTACTGGGTCCATATCGCCACATTTATGCTGACACTGGCGGCGATGTTCATGATCAATCGAACCGGTGTGTTTTCCCGTGATGAAGTCAGTGCACTCAATCTCGTGCCCTTCCTCAAGACCTCTGGAAATCAGGTGATCGGACTTTTCACACTGACCTATGTGCCCAACTATTTTGATATTTTGCCCATGTATATCGTCATACTCGCGTTTTTGCCGGTGATGATGTTATTGGCGCGTGTCAATGTCTATTTGGCTTTGGCTGCAAGTGTGTTGCTTTGGCTTCTGGCAACCACCACCAATCTTAATCTGCCGGCGGAATATTGGTTCTCCAATAACTCTACCCGGCAATGGTTTTTCAATCCCTTTGCATGGCAGCTTGTTTTCTTCACCGGCTTTGCGTTTATGTCCGGCTGGCTGCCTGCACCGCCACGCAGTCGTGGTTTGGCGATTGCCGCAGCCGCTGTTGTTCTGATGTCATTGCCCTTCGCATGGCATGTGACCATTGGCGAATTCGATGTCATCAAGACCTGGCGCAAAGACTGGCGTATACTTATCGACAAGACTGATTTTGGCTTGTTGCGATATGTGCATTTTTTGGCCTTGGCCTATCTGTCTTGGCTTGCCGCTGGCACGGCAGGGGAAAATTTAACCCGTAATCCTTTGATGCAAAGCTTGACCCGGTTCTTGAGTGTTGTCGGTCAACAATCGCTTGCAGTATTCGCTTCATCAATCGTGCTCGCCCGCGTGCTGGGCGCTGTTCTCAACGAACTGGGTTCAGGCTTTTGGGCTTCGCTGTTCGTCAATGTGCTGGGTTTCTTTTGTATCTATGCTGTTGCAAATATCGCAGCTTTCTCCAAATCCGAGCCGTGGAAAAAAGCACCCGCCAAACAGCAGCCGACCTTTGAAGCAGAGGACATACAACGGCCTGCCCCCAAGTTGGTTGTTGTGAAATAGCATGTTGAAACGTGTTCAGTTCGAGCAGGTTTCGCCCGCAACCCTGCTCATGCCAGATCAGGATCTGCACGCGCCATTTGAGGATATTTCTGCGCCAGGTCTTGGCCACCGGATTGTTCCAACAACCGCTCGCCGACTATTGTTCGTTTTACCGTTGGTGTTTTCGGCTATTGTTGCGGCCATTCTGGTGACCGCATTTCGAAGTGACGGCCAACTCACACTGTCTGAAACTGTTCTGATTGCACTCATGGCCTTGCTCTCGGGGTGGGAGGCCATACCCAGTGCCAATGCAATCATCGGTCTGATCGTAGCACAAAGACCTCAATCGCCCGGACCGGAAGAAAAGCTGACAATCGCAATCCTTGCAACCATCAGGGACGAAAATGCCAACGATGTCATTGCTGGAAAATTGAAGCTGTTGCGTTCACTCCAACACAATTCTCATCATCGCTTTGCCTTGCATGTTCTTTCTGACAGCTGCTTGCCGCCGAATGTAAAGGATGAGCGGCAACTCATTGCGGCTGAATATCCGCTTCCCGTTTTTCATCATCACCGCTCATTCAACACCGACTTTAAATCAGGCAACATCCGCGACTGGATTGGCAGACATGGAGCTGCCTATGACGCCTTCATCATTCTCGATGCCGATAGTGAAATGGATCATCACACGGCAGTGGCGCTTGCCCGTTCATTGGCCAGCGACCCCGCCTGTGGGCTGATCCAGACAGTTCCGAGTGTTTTACCAGGCAACACGCGCTGGCAGAACATGCAGTCAATTGCTTCTCGCTATTATGGGGAGTTGCAGGGACATGGTCTTTCCGCATGGATGGGTGACGGGGCCAATTACTATGGTCACAACGCCATCATCCGCACACAAGCTTTCGCAACCTGTGCAGGGTTACCACACCTTGAGGGACGCGGCCTCTGGAATGGGACCATTCTCAGCCACGACTTTGTTGAAGCGGCGTTGTTGCGGCGTGCAGGCTGGGCCGTGCGGCTGATGCCAACGACTACAGGGAGTTTCGAACAAGCTCCCACCGATATCATTTCACACCTGAAGCGTGATGCGCGCTGGTGCCTCGGAAACTTTCAACACGGTCGCATACTGCAGTCTGCGGGACTGCACCCCCTGTCGCGGTTTCACATGGTGAGTGGTATTTTCACTTATCTATCGAGTGCCGTGTGGCTGGCGACACTTGTGCTTTGGGGCTTGCTCGACCACACTCAGACCGGCGCTGGCGGCAATCTGGCAGCTTCAACTTTTGCATTGATTGCCATAAATCTTCTGTTGCCACGCATTTTGGGCGTTGTGTATGCAACACGGCCTAAGCCATATTTGCGATGGACTGTTGTGACGTCTGCAATTGCAGAGACGCTTTTCTCGTCACTGTTTGCACCTTCGTTGATGCTGCAACGGGTGAAGATCATCGGCAGCACACTTGCCAACCGGAAGCCGAGCTGGGCAGCATTTGAAAAAACAAATCGCAGCCTTGTTGACCATTGCGCATTTCATGGGCTTGAAGTGCTGTCAGGCTTGGGCTTGCTTGCACTTGTTGAGCGCGGGTTTTTGACGTTCTGGTTCTTGCCTTTGGCGGTTTGCCTCGTAATCACGCCGCTGCTGTCATGGTTTTCAGCGCGCCCTATCCAGCCAAATGCACACGAAAAATTGAATGGACCAACTCCCTTGTGATGAGGTCGCAGGGCGCAATTGCATTATTATTCCTCGGAATTTCAAAGGGGACTCAAGATGATTTCACGCCGCACAATTTGCTTGTCAGGTTTGGCCATGATGGTCGCGCCAATATCTGCGTTTGCACGCAGTTCTTTTTCTGAAGCGGAGTTCACATCTGCCGCCAAGTCGGGCCGGCCGGTTCTGATCGAATTTCATGCTGATTGGTGTCCCACCTGTCGGGCACAGGAAAAGGTCGTCAACATGCTTATGGACCAAGCTGACTATAACAATGTGCTTGTGCTGCGGGTTCTCTTTGATACCGAGAAGGATCTGTTGAAGCGCTTTGGCGTCCGCCGCCAAAGTACATTAATCCTGTTCAAGGACGGCCAGGAAGTGGCGCGCGCTGTTGGTGAGACAAGCCCTGACGGCATTGCTGATCTTCTGCAAAAGGCTGTGTAGCCAGCTATGGTCCAGTGTCGTCTGTTCGGATTGGCTGCTGCAACTGTGGTGGCCTTTTCTACTCCTTCTCACGCTGCCTGTTTTGATTCACCCGGTGCCTGCAAAATTGTAGGTGGCAGTTATCATGTGGCGTGGCCGCCTGGCGTGCCGCGTGACAAAACGGTCCCCGCTGTTGTCGCTCTCCACAGTTACAAGGCATCAGGCCTTGGTCTGATCAGAAGCGGCAAGATGGTGAAAACCATTCTCGCACGTGGCTATGCTGTCATCACGCCGGAAGGCATTGGCGGCAGCTGGCAGTTTAGAGGTGGCAGACGCGATGATGTCGCTTTCATTCGCGCCGTGGCTGATGACGCGGCAAAACGCGGCAACTTATCGCGTAACAGAATGATGCTGGCAGGCTTTTCCGTCGGCGGTTCGATGGTGGCCTATGTCGCATGTCGCAGTCCCGGAGCCTTCAAAGCTTATGCACCTGTTTCAGGTAATTTCTGGAAACCGGAACCAAAAAGTTGTGCAGGCCCGGTGAATTATCTGCACACCCATGGTTCTAGTGATACCACCATGCCAATTGCCGGACGCAACGTGGGTTCAGGTATGCGACAAGCCAACCTGCTTGATTCACTGGCAACACTGGCCCGTGCCAGTGGTTGCAATGATGCGAACGAGAAAACTGCAACAACCCATAGCTGGAAGGGTTGCAACAGCAGTGTGCGCCTTGTCATGCATAGCGGCGGGCATTCGGTTCCACGCTCCTGGGCTGGCACGGCACTGGATTGGTTTGCAGGCCTCTGATGTTGACGACATTGTTCTTTGCTTTTGTAGCTGGCACCTTAACGGTGTTGTCGCCTTGCGTGTTACCGGTCTTGCCGATGGTGCTGGGGGCTGCGTCTTCAAAAGGTCGTGCGGGGCCAGTGTTTCTGGCATTGGGTCTCACACTTTCATTCGTCGCCATTGGCATGTTCGTCGCACTATTTGGTTTTGCTATTGGGCTGGATGAAGGTGTCTTCCGCCAATTCGCCGCCATGCTGATGATTGCCGTTGGCTTTGTATTGGCAATGCCGGTTTTGCAAACGCGCCTTGCCACTGCTGGTGGACCGGTAAGTGGCTGGATCAACGAGCGCTTCGCGGGAACTGAAGAAACGAGCAATGGCGGACCCTTTGGTCTTGGACTTTTGATGGGCGCGATTTGGGCACCTTGTGTTGGGCCAACATTGGGCGCGGCTTCCGTCATGGCCGCACAAGGTGAGAACTTGGCTGAAGTGACGCTGACCATGATTGTCTTCGGCATCGGCTCTGCGCTTCCACTCCTGTTGCTTGGTCTTTTGTCACGTGAAGTCTTAATGCGGTGGCGCGGCAAAATGTTGTCATTGGGCGGTGGCATGAAATCAGTTCTCGGAATGCTGCTTGTCGTGAGCGGAGTTCTTGTCCTCAGTGGCTACGACAAACAAGCTGAAGCCTATCTGGTTCAAAAATCACCGGACTGGTTGACGGAAATCACCACGCGCTTTTGAGGATATGAAATGACAATCACCCGCCGACACTTCGCACTTGGCATCACAGCATTTGCATTGATTGCTGCTGTTGCGCCATCATACGCCAAAAGTGTTCTGTCTGCCACCGAAGCCTTTGCAAAAGCCGCAACCGGCAAAATCACATTGATCGATATTCGCACCCCTGAGGAGTGGGCGAAAACCGGATCAGGTGCGGGTGCCAAACGATTGGACATGCGCCGCGACGATTTTGTGTCGGCACTCAATAAAATTTTAGGAGGCGACACATCCAAACCTGTGGCCCTGATTTGCGCCCGGGGTGTGCGTTCAAGTCGTTTGTCTCGGGCTTTGCGTGAAGCGGGATACACCAACATCATCGACGTGCCAGAAGGCATGCTGGGATCTTATGCTGGCCCCGGCTGGCTGGAGCGGGGCTTGCCGGTTACCCGCTAGACTCTGATCGTTCTTGATTGGTCCATATATTCACATATTTTTTGGGATTGTTTTCAGGACGTCATAAAACTCCATTTTACCCACATTTACCGTCATCCCGGCGAAGGCCGGGACAAGGCTTTTCGGGATGACTCAAGTGTAAAGAGCCTCGTCCCGGCCTTCGCCGGGATGACGGAATAAATAAATTAAAACAACAATTTAGAAATATTTTAGGTCGCTTGTTTTTCGAAATTCCTATCGCCCCCAAAAGATGGGTTAATCTGATAGACTTCACGCGGGCCATGACGGACAGTGTGTGAATGTTTCATTCAATGACAATCAAACGCTCATCACCACAATACCTTTGCTTGGTGGTATTGTCTCAACCAATTATACTGCTATTGGCGTTGCCATCAACGGGTAAAAAAGTGAGCCGCAACGCATTGTCTTTATAGAGGATATGTTAACTATTCAGGCCGGACGTTGCTGGTTATGGCGCCGCGCCATGAAGTCTTTCGCAGTTTCAACGGCCACAGCAGCATCGCGGCAATAGGCGTCGGCTCCGACGGCTTTCGCAAATTCCTCATTCAGCGGTGCGCCGCCGACGAGAACGACGTAATCATCTCGAATGCCTTTTTCTTTCATCGTGTCGATAACGACCTTCATGTAAGGCATGGTGGTAGTGAGCAGTGCTGACATGCCCAAGATGTCCGGACCATGCTCATCAATGGCAGCCAGATATTTTTCGACTGAATTGTTGATGCCGAGGTCGATGACTTCGAAGCCAGCGCCTTCCATCATCATGCCAACCAAATTTTTACCAATGTCGTGAATGTCGCCCTTCACTGTGCCAATGACCATTTTGCCAAGGCGTGGTGCGCCCGTCGCTATCAGCAGCGGGCGAAGGATAAACATCCCTGCCTTCATGGAATTCGCGGCCAGCAAAACTTCCGGCACAAACAAAATACCATCGCGGAAGTCGATGCCGACAATGCGCATGCCTTCAACAAGTGCTTCTGTTAAGACTTTGTAAGGAGTCCAGCCGCGTCCGAGCAAAATGTGGACAGCGGTTTCGACTTCTTCTTTCAAGCCATCATACAAATCATCATGGACTTGTTGCACCAGCTCTTCATCATTGAGGGTGTTGAGGTCAAGATCGCCAGCGTCACTCATGGGGGCACTCCAATTTCGGTCTTCGTATGATAAACCAGCAGTTAAAATGTCCCTGCCCTTGTCACGACTACCCCATGCCGGAAAGCGACGGTTGAGACAAGAGGCGAAGCGGGTTAAGAGGTTTTGGGAAAAGGAAATTCACCTATGGTTTATAAAATTGCGGTTGTGGGTATTGGCAAGATTGCAAGGGACCAACACCTTCCCTGCATCGCCAAGAACAAGAACTTCAATCTTGTGGCGGGTGTCAGCCGCAACGGCACGATTGACGGCGTGCCGTGTTTTGAGTCATTAGCGGATTTGAAGGCCAGCAAATTGCCCGTTGATTGTGTGGCCTTGTGCACACCACCTTCCGTGCGACTGGCCATGGCAAAAGAAGCCCTCGACGCCGGTTGGAATTTGCTGATTGAAAAGCCCCCTACGCCTACCGTCGGCGAACTGTTGGCGATGGAGGCCTATGCGAAAAAGAAAAAGCGTGTGCTCTATGCCACGTGGCATTCGCGTTACAATGCGTCGGTAGATGAGGCAAAAAAATTGCTGAAGGGGAAGTACGTCGATTTTCTGCGGGTAACGTGGAAAGAAGACGTCAACCGCTGGCACCCAGGCCAGGAATGGATTTGGCAAGCGGGTGGTTTTGGCGTGTTTGACCCCGGTATCAACGCGATTTCCATTGTGACCAAGATTTTGCCGGAACCTGTGTTTGTCGAAAGTGCTGTGATTGAAATTCCGTCCAATTCCGCAACAGCAATCGCGGTTGATATTCGTTTCAAACGTGGCGATGGCGCGAAAGCCGATTTGTCGGCGGTGTTTGATTGGCGGCAAAAAGGCGAGCAAACTTGGGAAATCGAAGTCGGCACAAAAGATAGCCTGAAACTTCACTTAAAGAATGGCGGCTCGGTTTTGGTGGTAAATGGCAAAATGGTGAAAGAAGCCGTGCTGCACGAATATGAGGATATCTACGCGAAATTTGCCAAGTTGTTGAAAGCAAAAAAGAGCGATGTCGACGCCTCGCCACTGCAACTGATTTCCGACTGCTTTATGTTGGGCAGACCTGTGGTGGTTGCGAAATTTGAGTGGGGTAAATAACTACCCCCTCCGACGCTCCCGTCTTGCGGCACCAGCTGCGGCAGTATCAATGCCTTTTGCGAGTTCTGAAACAGCTCCCAGCTTTTGCTCAACCAATTCAATCGTCGGGCGCGGGCCTTTGGTGTGGCCTTCGAGTGCTTTGCGCATCGAGGCCAAGTGTTCTGGCGAGGTGCCGCAGCAGCCGCCGATGATGCGGGCGCCTGCGTCGAGTGCGATACGGGCGTAGTCGGCCATCAATTCAACGGTGCCGCTATAGTGAATATGTCCGTCGTGATATTGTGGAACACCGCAATTGCCTTTGGCGACGACTGCAATGTCGGGCCGCGCTGCTGTGATCCCCATCACTGTGGCGATCAATTCTGATGCGCCCACGCCGCAGTTGGCACCGATAGCGCAGGGTTTGGCGGCGAGTGTATCAGCAATGGCACCGAAGGCTGTGGGTGTGATGCCCATCATGGTGCGGCCATTGGTGTCGAAACTCATAGTGGTGACGATTGGGAGGCCCGCTTGCGATGCGCCTTCAACGGCGGCGCGCAGTTCGTCTTCTGACGACATGGTTTCCATCCATAACACATCAACGCCGCCATCCTTCAAGGCCATGGCTTGTTCGGCAAATGCACTCACACCTTCTTCATAAGGGAATGCGCCGACGGGCATGAAAATTTCGCCGGTCGGGCCAATGGAGCCAGCCACGAAAATTTGACGTGCTGTGAATGCGTCCGCTTCAGCACGGGCAAGTTTTGCCGCTGCAACGTTCACAGCATGTACTTTGTCTTGGCCGTCGTGAAGCTTGAGCCGATGACGATTGCCGCCGAACGTATTGGTCAGAATAATGTCTGCACCCGCTTCGATGAATTGCTTGTGCAACGAACGTACACGATCCGTATGGTCAAAATTCCACATTTCCGGCGCATCGCCAGACTGCAAGCCCATCATGAAGTAATTGGTACCAGTGGCACCATCAGCCAGCATCCAGGGACGGCTGGCAAGGGCTTCAGGAAACGTTTGGCGGGACATGGGATTACCTCGGAGATTGAATATAAAGATGTCTTTATATAGATTGGGCAAGCCTCTGCCAAGCCTTATTAAACGGCGTCGCGCCCATAAAACAACATAGCCGCATGTTCAGCTTCAGCGAAGAACAGCCAGCGTTCGACAACAGCAGCAGCAAGTGCGGCGATTGCAGCAATGATCGCGAACCACGGTGTGGAAATGGCCGTCAAGAGGGTAGCCAAAAATGCTACGGCCAAAAAAGTGAATGTGAGTTGCCGCAATTTCAGAGCGTGTTTGCGCGCCACGACGAAGCCCATTTCTTTTTGGATGAAGTTTTGATTGGTGTGCGGCAATTCCCACATCCGCACATTTTCACCAAGGCCGGTGGCTTCACCCGTTGTGTGGGTGCGGGGAATAGCGTCGATGGAACGCCAATACAAAAATTTGACCGCTGCTAAAGCGATCAGCGCGAGTCCTGCGAGAATGGCCTGGAAATTTTGCCAGCGCTCAAACCATATCGCGATTGCAGGCAGTAGCGTTGCACCTGTGGCCAAAGCGAAGAGCAAGTAAACCGGCCACACGAGTTTGTGGTTCCATTGGCGGATGGTGACAAGGCAACGGTAGATCATCGCCGTGCAGAATACGGTTGCTGTGCACATGATGATGGTGAGGAGCCCCAGTGGTTTGATGAGTTGTGGGGCGTTGATGAGGCCGCTCCATGTCGCGCCGAACAAGAGTGCAACGGGATAAGTCGCGACTGCCGCAATCCCTTCGCGCGACAACCAAGAGGATCGCCATTGCGACAATGCCCGCCAGGCCCGTTCGGGATGGCCGAGATGGAGTGTTGAAGACAGGAGGCCCACTGTGATCAGGCTTAATGCGATGAACATCGTTGTGAGAGCGAAAGCTGATGAGGAGGCTTGGCCATGGTTGAAACCGACAAGACCAAGCAAGGCCAGCAAACCATAGCCTGCGCCGCTTGCAGTGGTGAAGAGAATAACGGAATAGGCGGGGTTCAATTCACCCCTCCAGTTTCGAAGAATTATCAGGCTGCGACGCGGTGCTTGCTGTTGCCGAAGTCGTCAACAGCTTATCCGCCCACGCAAATAATTTATCCATCGCCGAACCTGTACTTTTCGGCATTGCTTCGGCGAAAGTAACTGTGTCACGCCGGGCACGCGGCGGCAAATATTTGTTGGTGGGTTTATAGCCCATTTCCGAAAACAGATCATAACCACCGCGTTCTTCCACCAATTGAGAGACTGCTGACTTCGCATCGCCCAAATCACCAAAGTGACGCGCACCCGTTGGGCAGGCTTTCACGCAGGCGGGGACGCGGTCGGATTCATCAAGGTGTTCGTTGTATATGCGGTCGACACACAGGGTGCATTTTTTCATCACACCTTCGGTTTGGTCATATTCGCGTGCGCCATAAGGGCAAGCCCAAGAGCAGAGTTTGCAGCCGATGCAGGTTTCAGGATTAACGAGGACAATGCCGTCTTCTTTCCGCTTGTAACTGGCACCCGTGGGGCAAACGGTGACGCAAGCGGCATCCTCGCAATGCAGGCATGAGCGTGGCATATGGACGATGCGGGTGTCATCCCTGCCCTGCTCTTTTACTTCGTAACCGTGGATGCGATTAAGCCACACGCCCATAGGCTCGGCGGAGCGTGGCTTATCGTCGGTGAGGGGAGCGGATATACCTTGCGAGTTCCACTCCTTGCATGAAGTGGCGCAGGCTTGGCAGCCGACGCAAGTGTCAAGATCGATGACGAGACCGAGTTTTTTGGTGGTGTGGGTTGGAAGGGTGGTCATGTGGCCAACACCCCCTCCCCCCTTCGGGGTACTCCCCCAACTTCGTTGAGGGAGAAAGAATGCTTTTCTCCCTCGCCGCAAAGCGGTGGGGGAGTACGGCGAAGCCGGGAGGGGGTGTTAGGCACTTGGCGTGACTCCTAAATTTCTTACCGTCCCAAACTGCGGCGCGCTTTCATCACTCTGATCCAAAGCCTTTTCCACCCGCACTTTCAAATCATACCACGCGGCTTGTCCTGTCACCGGATCACTATTGGAATAACGATACCCACCCTCGCGTTCCGGCAAAAGATCACTGATCAAGTGGTTGAGCAAAAATCCTTTTTT
>JAYUQS010000038.1:0-16002 GCA_043756645.1 Hyphomicrobiales bacterium
AGCGATTATCGGTGCCATTTACATGGATGGTGGTATGGATGCCGCACGGGACTTTGTTTTGAAACATTGGGCCGTGCATTTGGCCAAACCTGAGACGGCACGCAAAGATGCCAAAACTTTTGTACAGGAATGGGTGTTGGCGCGGGGAGCGGCTTTGCCAGTGTATGAAGTCACGGCGAGAGTGGGACCTGAACACCAGCCCGAATTTACGGTCAAATTATCGGTCGGAAAATATGGTGAGGCGCATGGGAGCGGACGCTCCAAACAAATTGCCGAAATGGCTGCCGCACAGCAGTTCATCGAAGCCAGCGGATTGAGGACATGACGGAACAACTTGAAACACACTTTGGCTTTGCAGCCATCATCGGCGCACCAAACGCGGGCAAGTCTACGCTCGTCAATCAATTGGTGGGATCAAAAATATCGATCGTATCGCACAAGGTGCAAACCACGCGTGCCCGCATCCGCGCCATTTTGGTTGAAGGTGGCGTTCAAGCGGTGTTGGTGGATACGCCCGGTATTTTCGCGCCCAAGCGCAAGCTGGATGAACATATGGTGCAAAGCGCGTGGGCGAGTGCCACCGAAGCTGATAGCGTGTTGCTGCTGATTGATGCGCGACGCGGACTGGATGAACAGGCCGAAAAAATTATCGAACAGCTGAAGACCAATAAGGCCAAGGCCATGCTGGTTCTCAACAAAGTGGATTTGCTGCCGGCTGAACAATTGTTACCGCTGTCGCAGAAAATCAACGAAACATTTTCATTCACGCATACCTTCATGGTCAGTGCACTGAATGGTTCCGGCGTTGACGCCTTGCGCAAACAAATCGTTGCCATGATGCCCGCCGGGCCGTGGCACTATCCGGGCGACCAAACCGCTGACGTGAATTTGCGTTTTATTGCGGCTGAGATCACGCGCGAGAAAATCTACGAACGTCTGCATGATGAATTACCATACGCTTCAACCGTTGAAACTGAAGCATGGGAAGAACGCCGCGACGGGTCGGTAAAATTGACCCAAACCATATTCGTGGAACGTGACAGCCAGAAGGCCATTGTGTTGGGCAAGGGTGGGCAAACCATCAAGACACTTGGCCAGTTAGCACGCAAAGATATGGAAGACGCACTGGAGCGCAAAGTGCATTTGTTTCTGTTTGTAAAGGTGCGGGAAAACTGGTCGCAAGATCCGGAACGTCTCAGGATGATGGGGTTGTGATGTCGCGGTGCTTGGCAGAAGGGACCTCATCCGTCTCGCGCCATGGCGCGATCCACCTTCTCCATCTGCGATGGAGAAGGGACATTGATTTTAACGGGTCCCTTCTCCAACAAAGTTGGAGAAGGTGGATTGCGCGAAACGCAAGACGGATGAGGTCCCTTTGCATGATGGTTTTTACGTATCTAAAGGCTACCTAACTTATGGAATGGCGCGACGAGGGAATTGTCCTTGCTGTGCGCACCCATGGTGAAACCTCTGCGATTGCTGAAATATTTACGCTGGAGCACGGTCGTAGTTTGGGTCTGGTGCGGGGCGGGCGGTCCCGGCATATGCGGCCCGTGTTGCAGGCGGGTAATCTGGTGTCGATTGTTTGGCGGGCAAGGCTGGAAGAACATCTTGGAAATTTTACGCTGGAGCCAGTGTCACTTCGCGCGGGCTTTATCATTGAAAATGCCCTGCGTCTGACGGGGCTGGGTTCGCTCACAGCATTGGCGCAAGTGCTTCCAGAGCGGGAGCCGCACCCCAAACTTTATCATGCTATGCGCATCGTATTGGAAGCCATCGACCATGATGACTTATGGCCAGCCCTCATGGTGCGCTGGGAAATGGGTTTATTGGATGAGTTGGGTTTTGGACTCGATTTGTCGAAATGCGCATCAACGGGGCAGGTGGATGAGTTGGTCTATGTATCGCCGCGCACCGGCAAGGCCGTCAGCAGGGTTGCAGGATTGCCGTTTCACGATCGCTTGTTTGGCTTGCCGGATTTTCTCAAAGGTGGACCAGCAGCTTCAACCGGCGACGTGCAGGCTGGATTGAAACTGACCGGGTTTTTTCTGGAGCGTCATATTTTTGGCCCGCGCAACATCGGCATTCCGCAGGCGCGGATCATGTTGGAGCAGGCGCTGGCTAAGGCTGCTGTGGTTTGACGCAGTGTTAAAGTTAAACTTGATCATGCCGCTTTTGCGGCGCAGTGAGATTGCATGATTGGACGTTTAAACCATATCGCCATTGCAGTGCCAAACCTTGAGGCCGCGACGGCGCTTTACCGCGACACCTTGGGTGCGAAAGTCTCACAGCCGCAAGCGTTGCCGGAGCATGGGGTCAGGGTTGTGTTTGTGGATCTGCCAAACACGAAAGTCGAATTATTGGAAGCGTTAGGCGCTGCCTCGCCGATTGCGGGCTTCTTGGAAAAGAACACTGCGGGTGGCATTCATCACGTCTGCTACGAGGTCGAAGATATTCTTACCGCCAAAGCGCAGCTTTTGCTGAAAGGTGCGCGTGTCTTAGGCGATGGCCAACCGAAAATCGGTGCGCATGGCAAGCCGGTCTTGTTTCTACATCCGAAAGATTTCAACGGTGTTTTGGTGGAGCTCGAACAAATATGAAATGGACCAGCGCCATCGCGATTTATTTTATCATCTGGTGGATGACGTTGTTTGTTGTGCTGCCCTTCGGCGTGAAGAATGCGGCTGAGACGGGCGATAACGTCGAACAAGGCAACGACGAAGGCGCACCAGTAGCGCATGGGTTGGCCTGGAAAGCGGTTGTGACCACACTGGTGGCCACCGTGGTTTATGCGCTGGTGTATTGGGGGCTGACAAACAATATTCTGGAACAGCTTCAACTGCCGTTTATGCGGGACTTGAAGCTTTAAAACCGCACCTTGCAAATTCAAGAGTGCTAGCGTATATTGCAAGCATGAATAGTCGGCATCGCAAGACTTTGGACGCAATATTTGCAGAGCCAACCAAGTCGAACATTGTTTGGGCTGATGTGGAGGCATTGCTGATTGCTGTTGGGTGTAAGGTCGGCGAAGGATCGGGATCGCGGGTTCGATTCGAATGCAAAGGTCGAGTCGTGTTTTTCCATCGCCCGCACCCACAGAAGGAGGCAATCAGATATCAAGTGAGAAATGCGAGAGAGTTTTTTGAAGAATTGGGAATTTTACCATGACGAGTACGATGGAATATAAGGGGTATAATGCCCGAGTGGAATTTGAAGCCGAAGATGATTTGTTCGTCGGACGCCTCGCAGGGATCACCGACATTATTAGTTTCCACGGTTCGACTGTAGAAGAGTTGAAAAATGCATTTCACGAGTCAGTTGATGATTATTTGGTGTTCTGCGCTGAGATTGGAAAAGCACCAGAACGTCCATATTCCGGCAAAGTGATGTTTCGAATTGACCCAGAGGTCCATGCAAAGGCAGCTCTTGCCGCAGAATTGAGCGGCAAGAGTCTTAACCAATGGGCTCAAGAAGTTTTGATCGAAGCCACGAAGTGAAGCACTGCGTCATTTGGGTATTCACCACTTCGCGCTAATAGGTCAGCCCATTTTTTAACAGCGCAAGCTCTCTCGTGGATTGCAGCTTTCGTGTGGTCCAATATTGAACCACCTGGCAATGTTGACATAGGTTGCCTCGTTTTCTTGCAAAGCAAATCAAGTTGACCACGTGGTGTTTCGAGGGATTGTTGGTAAATACTCGTTCTTTGTTGTGACATTTTATTCTCTTGTGGAATTCACTCGCAAAGATGCATCATGATTGGCAGTCGCTATTTGGACTACTTGAATCACCGCAAATCCGGCGGAGTCGCTTCGGTCTTCAGCGCTGTCATTGCTTCTACCAAAGTCATCGCCGTCTGATTTTGTGAACCGAGTTTCCGCATATTCACCGCACGCTCGTCCATCTCACGTTTGCCCACCACCAAGATCACTGGCACCTTCTTCACTGAATGTTCGCGTACCTTGTAGTTGATCTTTTCATTGCGGGTGTCGACCACCACGCGGTGGCCTTGGTCACGTAACAGCTGTCCGACCTCTTCGGCATAGACATCGGCTTCTTGGGTGATAGTGGCCACAACGATTTGTGTCGGGGCCAGCCAAAGCGGGAAGTGGCCTGCGTAGTTTTCAATCAAAATGCCGAGGAAGCGTTCCATCGAGCCGCAGATGGCGCGGTGGATCATGACAGGCACGTGCTTGGCACCGTCTTCACCAATATAGAAAGCGCCGAAACGTTCGGGCAGGTTGAAGTCGACTTGCGTGGTGCCGCATTGCCAGTCGCGACCAATCGCATCACGCAACACATATTCGAACTTGGGGCCATAGAACGCGCCTTCGCCGGGGTTGATGGCGGTTTTGATTTTGCCGTCTGAGGCTGCCGAAATTTGCTCCAGCACTTTTGTCATGATGGCTTCGGCGCGGTCCCATGCCTCATCGGAGCCTACCCGTTTTTCAGGGCGGGTTGAGAGCTTGACGACGATTTGTTCGAAGCCGAAATCTTTGTAGGTTGAGAGAATGAGATCATTGATCTTCAAGCACTCGTCAGCCATTTGCGCTTCGGTGCAGAAAATATGCGCATCGTCTTGCGTGAAGCCGCGCACCCGCATGAGGCCGTGTAATGCACCTGATGGTTCATAGCGGTGGACGTTACCAAACTCGGCCAAGCGCATCGGCAATTCGCGATAGCTGCGCAGGCCGTGCTTGAAGATTTGCACGTGTCCCGGGCAGTTCATCGGCTTGATGGCATAGGTGCGTTCGCCATCTTCCACGGCTTCGCCTGCGGGCGTTGCGCCGAACATGGCGTCCTTGTACCAGCCCCAATGGCCGCTCGTTTCCCAAAGGGATTTATCGAGCAATTGCGGGGCGTTCACTTCATCATAGCCCAAACGGTTCAAGCGGCGGCGCATATAGGCCACGAGTTGCTGGAACATGGCCCAGCCTTTGGGATGCCAGAACACGACGCCAGGGCCTTCTTCCTGGAAATGGAACAGGTCCATCTCGCGGCCCAGTTTGCGATGGTCGCGCTTTTCGGCTTCTTCAAGGGCGGTCACATAGTTTTGTAAATCTTCAGCGTTGTGCCAGGCCGTGCCGTAGATGCGGGTGAGCATCGGGTTCTTGGAATCGCCACGCCAGTAAGCACCGGCTACCTTCATCAATTTGAAAGCTTGGCCGATTTTTCCGGTAGAGTTGAAGTGGGGCCCACGGCACAGGTCAATCCAGCCGCCTTGGTCGTAGAACTTGATGTCTTCGGAGCCTGGAATGGCATCGACCAATTCGACCTTGAAGTTTTCGCCTTTGGCGCGGAAAAACGCTTTGGCCTCTTCGCGCGTTTTGGTGGATTTGGTGAAGGGTTTATCTCTTGCGATAATTTCCTTCATCTTTTTTTCGATGGGGGCGAAGTCAGCCGTGGTGAAAGGCTCGGCACGGAAAAAGTCGTAATAGAAACCGTTTTCAATAATGGGGCCAATGGTGACTTGCGTGCCGGGGAACAATTCCTGCACGGCTTCGGCCAGCACGTGGGCGGCGTCATGGCGGATCAGTTCGAGGGCGCGGGGGTCGTCACGTGTGATGAGTTCCAGCTTCACATCTTTGGTCAGCGGGTCTGACAGATCGGCGAGCGCACCGTCAACAACGGCGGCTGCAGCTTTCTTTTCGAGTGATTTTGAGATGGAAGCGGCAATTTGTGCTGCTGTTGTTCCCGTTTCATACTGGCGGCTGTTGCCATCGGGGAAAGTCACCTTGATCATTTTTCGGTCCTCCTGCCCACTCCCGCATACGTGCGCGGGTAGGCCAAATCATTGCATTCTCAGCTGAAATCGCATGCTGGCGGGAGCAGGGTCAAGTGGTTCGAAAAAAAACTTCTGCAACCCAAGCGTCGTTTTACCCAACGTTAACCTTAACGCTTCATGTTGAAGCCAATTCGTTCGTTAACAGTATTGGGTAAAAACATGCACAAGCTATTCCTTCGTCTCGCTCTCGTTTCCGTTGCTTTCCTTCCAGCTGCTTCGGCTTTGGCCGCTGACCTTGACGAGGTGGTGCCTCCACCACCGCCGCCGGTCACGGAATTGCGTTCGGCGACTTATGATTGGACTGGTGCTTATGTTGGTGCGCTTATCGGTTCGTCGTGTATAGACGGTTCACTCGTTGACAACGACCTCGGTGGGCTCCCACCAACACCATTGCAGTGGGAAATGTCAGGCTGTGGTTTCAAGGGTGGCGGGCTCGTTGGTTACAATCATCAGTTTGATAGCTGGGTTATTAGTATGGAAGCTGACTGGAGCAAGACCAATGATGTGGTCAAGAACACGGATCCGGGTGCAGATTTCTCATTTGGTCTCAATCACGAAGTGACAATGCGTGCCCGCATGGGTTACGCTGAAGATAACACACTGTTTTTCCTGACAGGTGGTGCGGCTTGGGCACAAGGCAATCTTGATGGTATCGTTGCTGCCGTTCCAAACGATATCACCGCAGGTCATTGGGGTTGGACAATTGGCGGCGGCGTTGAGCACGCCTTCACCGACCAATTCCGCATGAAACTTGATTATCTCTATACACGCTACAAGGGCGCAAACTATTCTGAAGCTTGCTGTAATGTTGATGTTGAGGACTTCTCCAACCATGAAGTGCGCCTGGGTGCCATCTGGTCGTTCTAAGACTTTCATAGTTTAACAACAAATCGCGGGGGGCTGAGAGGCTCCCCGTTAGTGTTTGTTAGGGTCAGTGTTTTGGCGGTACCGGATCAAAACCCTCGCCGCCCCAGGGGTGGCATTTGCAGATGCGTTTGATCGCCAGTTTTCCGCCATCATAGGCCCCGTGAATTTCGATGGCTTGCCGCGCATAGTCCGAACATGTCGGAAGGAAGCGGCAGTTGCGCCCCATGATCGAAGATAGTGTAAGCTGATAGAATCTGATCAGCAGCAGCAAAATTGTTTTCATGGGAGTGATATAGTGGCAACGGCGAAAAAACCCAATATCCTGTTCGTGATGGCCGATCAGTTGGCGGCGCGTTATTTGCCGTTTCATGGCCACCCCTTGGTGCAAACGCCTCATTTATCACGCTTGGCGCGTGAAGGGGTTGTGTTTGAAAATGCGTACTCCACCAGTCCTCTCTGTGCGCCCGCTCGCGCCACGGTGATGAACGGGTTGTTGCCGTCGCGCACCGGGGTTTATGACAATGCGGCAGAATTTCCGTCAGCCATTCCCACGTGGGCGCATTACTTGCGGAAAGAGGGCTACAAAACCTGTCTGTCTGGCAAAATGCATTTTGTGGGTCCGGACCAATTGCATGGCCTCGAGGAGCGGCTGACCACAGATATTTATCCGGCAGATTTCGGCTGGGCGCCGGATTGGCGTTTGAAGCAAGAGCGCATTGATTGGTGGTATCACAACATGACGAGCGTGTTGCAGCCGGGTATTGCTGAGATCACCAACCAGCTTGAGTTTGATGACGATGTGGCGTTTCAAGCCGTTCGCAAAATTTATGATCACGCGCGTTTTGATGCGGACAAACCGCTGGCCTTGATGGCGTCGTTCACGCATCCGCATGATCCTTATGCGGCGCGCAAACAGTTTTGGGATTTGTATCGCGACGACGATATTGATCTACCAAAAATTCCGCAGATGAAGCGAGCAGAACTCGATGCGCATTCGCAACGTTTGTATGATGTATCGGCGATGGATGATTACACTGTAACCGAAGCAGATTTGCGGGCGGCGCGCCATGGCTATTATGCCAATATTTCCTATGTGGATTCATTGGTGGGGCAATTGCTGGATACGCTTCAAAAAACGGGGATGCTGGAAAACACTGTCGTCGTGTTCACCTCAGACCACGGTGATTTTTTGGGTGAGCGTGGGCTTTGGTATAAGATGAGCTATCTGGAACCTTCAGCCCATGTACCATTTATTGTGTGGAATCCGTCACGTTTCAAAGCGCGGCGCGTGGCTGAGCCTTTGACTTTGGCCGATATTTTGCCAACCCTCACGGAACTGGGGCAGGGCCATGTGCCTGAATTGGTGCGGCATGTGGATGGACGATCGCTTGTGCCTTTGCTCAAGGGTGCGGCTGAAAGCAAAGACCATACAGCTTGGGGCGAATATTTGGCAGAGGGTGCGGTAGCGCCGATTTACATGCTTCGGCGGGGGCCTTGGAAATTCATCCATTCGCCGGTTGATCCCGATCAGCTTTTTAATTTAGCGGATGATCCAGAAGAGATGCGCAATTTGGCCAACAGTCATCCGTTAGGGAAAACCATGCGCAGTGAGGTGGAAGCTAAGTTTGATATTGCACGCATCCACGCGCAAGTTTTGGAAAGCCAGCAGTCCCGGCTTTTCATGTTTGAAGCCATGAAAAATGGCAACCTGTTCCCATGGGATTTTCAACCGTTGCGTAAAGCGTCAGAGCAATACACCCGCAATCACATGAGTGTGACGGAACGGGACTTGCAGTCACGCTATCCTGCAGCACCGGATATTCAGGGCAAGCGGCGGGGTTGAACCATTTTCGCGCGGTTGGCGTAACACTAACATGACCAAACACATCATCATCGGCACATCAGGCATTGGCGGGGCCTTGGCGCGTCAGCTTTCAGCGGCAGGCAACGATTTGCACCTCGTCGGGCGCGATCGTGAGAAGGTTTCCTCACTTGCGGCTGAGTTAGGTGCGACCCACTCCATTGCTGATGTGATGGATGCAGCAGCACTTGAACTTGCTGTGCAAGCAGCTGGTCCGGTGGTTGACGGCTTGGCTTATTGTGTAGGCACAATCAATTTGAAACCAGCTCACCGCACAACCGATGCTGATGCGATGAAAGATTTCGAAGTGAATGCGCTGGGGGCCTTGCGCGCGGCGCGAGCGGCTTTTCCTGCTCTCAAAGCCAGCACATCGGCAACGGCATCAATCGTTTTGTTTTCAACAGTTGCTGTAGGGCAGGGTTTTGCATCGCATGCCTCCATTGCAATGGCGAAGGGAG
Source organism: Hyphomicrobiales bacterium (assembly GCA_043756645.1). Lineage (GTDB taxonomy): Bacteria > Pseudomonadota > Alphaproteobacteria > Rhizobiales > Aestuariivirgaceae > Aestuariivirga. Next base: position 8,969 of record JAYUQS010000038.1, read on the forward strand.
CCGTCGAAGGTTTAACCCGCACGCTGGCTGCTGAGTGGTCACCTAAAATTCGGGTCAATGCGATAGCACCTTCGCTGACAAAAACACCGCTTGCCGCATTCATGACATCCAATGAAGCAACGTCGCAAATGATCGCCGCCATGCATCCGTTGCAGCGTCTGGGCGAGGCTGATGAAGTCGCTGCACTTGCTGCGTTTTTGTTGTCCGCTCAAGCGGGTTGGATCACCGGCCAAGTGATTGGCGTTGACGGTGGCCGTTCGACATTGCGGGTCAAAGCTTGAAAAAGAAACCCGACCTTCCGTCAAAGATTTGCGTAACTTGCGGGCGACCTTTCATGTGGCGCAAGAAGTGGGAAAAAGTCTGGGACGAGGTCAAATATTGTTCCGACAAATGCCGGGGCTTGAAAGGTAACAACAAAAGTTCCAAATAAGTCCTGAAAAGGATTTTACCATGCAAATCGGACTCTATACTTTCGCAGATGTGCCAGTAGGCAGGCCCGAACTGGCAGGCCAACGCCTGCGCAATCTTGTCGAAGAAATGGAGCTGGCGGATCAAGTGGGCCTCGACGTGTTTGCGGTCGGCGAACATCACCGGGCTGACTATGCCACGTCTTCGCCAGCTGTGGCATTGGCTGCCGGTGCCTCGCGCACGAAAAATATCCGATTGTCGAGTGGCGTTACAGTTTTGAGTTCTGATGATCCCGTGCGGGTGTTCCAACAATTTTCAACACTTGATGGATTGTCAAATGGTCGAGCGGAAATCATGGCGGGGCGGGGTAGTTTTATCGAGTCTTACCCGTTGTTTGGGTATAACCTCGATGACTATGACGCGTTGTTTGCTGAGAAACTGGATTTGCTATTGAAGTTGCGTGACCAAGAACGTGTGACATGGCGCGGCAGTTTGCGGCCATCCCTGAACGATGCCGGAATTTATCCGCGACCTGAACAATTCAAGCTGCCGGTCTGGATTGCAGTGGGTGGAACGCCACAGTCGGTTGTCAGAGCTGCATCGCTGGATATTCCAATGGCCTTGGCCATTATTGGTGGAGATCCAAAGCGCTTCGCGCCATTCTTTGCATTGTATCGCGACACGTTGAAAAAGCGAGGCAAGGACCCAGCCTCAGCAGAGCTGAGTTTGAACATGCACGGCTTCGTCGCCGAAACATCGGGCAAGGCCAAAGCTGTTTATGGCCCGGCACAAATGGAAGTTATGAACCGCATTGGACGTGAACGCAGTTGGCCGCCGCAGGGGGCGGCACATTTCGAAGCGGCGTGTGGACCTGACGGTAATTTGTTGATTGGTGATCCTGAACGGGTTGCCGCACGGATTATTGAACTGCATGAAGTCTTCAACAACACGCGTATTCTCATCCAAATGGCCATCGGAACTGTTCCGCATACGGAGCAAATGAAAGCGATTGAACTCTTGGGCACCAAAGTTGCTCCGCTTGTGCGGGCCGAATTGAAAAAGGAGAAAGCGGCATGACTCTTCCGCAGGTTCGATGTTTGGCGCAAAGTCGCCCGTCAAAACCCACTCGGATTTGTTTTATGCGGATGTGACGCTGCATTCGGGTGGGCGCATTCCTTTGCCTACTGAACATGTCGAACGTGGAATTTACATCACTGAAGGCAATGTGGACGTTGCTGGAGATAGGTTTGAAGCTGGTCGGATTTTGGTGTTTCATCACAACGACCCCATCGTCATTTCATCAGAGCGTGGCGCACGCTTCATGATGTTGGGTGGCGAGCCGATGGATGGTCCGCGTTATATTTGGTGGAATCTTGTATCGTCTTCAAAGGAACGCATTGAAGCCGCGAAAGATGATTGGGCAAGGGCGCGCTTTGCAATTGTTCCCGGTGATGAGAAGGAGTTCACTCCATTGCCGGAGTGAACCCGGGTTAATTGCCCAGTATGATGTCGCGTTCTTCGCCCGCAACAATTTTGAATTTTGCTGTTAGAATTTCGCCATTGACATGGGCTTCGGCCAAGTAGGTGCCGGGTTTTAACGCGAGTTTATGGGTGAGGCCGTCAAGGGTTGTGAGCAAGCTTCCGTCAATCGGGCGGATGTCCCATTGCACTTTGGCCGCCGGAGAGCCGACAAAATTCAAGCGGGCCAAGCCTGCTTGATGGGTGACTTCTATGGCACTCATTTTGCCGGGGCGGATGCGTACATCGGTGACGGCGGTGGTGTTGCCAGAGCCCATGCGACTTTCAACACGATAAACTCCAGCCGGCAATTTCAATAGTTCGCCCGGTTTTTCGGAATGTGCAACAAGTTTGCCTTTGTCGATGCCAGCCAGCGCATAAACAAACGTCTTGGATTTGAGATCGGTTGCGGCCAAACCTTTGAGGGCGGGCATGACCCGCAAGCCGCCAGCATTCAATACAAAATTCACGGCTACACTGCTGCCCACGGTGAGCCGGACTGTTTCGCGTACGGCAACCGCTCCATACTGGGCTTCGACAACATAAAGTCCCGGCTGCAGCGGGCTTTCCAATTCATTTGACGTGGCGTCCAACAATAACTCACCAGCTTCATTGCGTACCTGCCAAGTCACATCGCGGGCAATGTAGGTGCTGATCGCAGTCAGCCTGGCGACGAGCGAAATTGCTTCTTTGCCGGGATCAACAACACTGATAGCGACCTCGTGGGCTGTATCTTGTGCAATTGAATAGGTTGTGTCGGTGTCGGGAATATCTTCGGTGGTGGCCGCGAGGGCAGGGCTTGCAACGCCCCCAAACAAGACCACCGCCAGTGCGCAAAACTGGAGAATGCGCTGCTGGCGGTGTTTTTTCGATGGACGGGTGCTGACGTCCATTCGACTGTCCCCTTGTTTAATTTCTCCCCCAGCTCTTCGGCCGGTGACTGTAGAAACCACGGGCAGCGTTTGGCCGCAACAAGATGTTTAACGAATGGTTAATGACAACGTAGCAATTGAAAGCATTGCCAAGTGAACAAAGGCCCGCCAAATAGAATTCATGACCAAGCTCAATGATAAATCTTCCCTTCTCGCGTTTCTGAAATCCCGCAAATCCGCTTCAGCCAAGGCTATGACAGGGCCGGGGCCTGATGCTGTGCAATTGCGGGATATTCTTTCAATGGCTGTGCGCGTGCCTGATCATGGCAAGCTGAACCCCTGGAGATTTATTGTATTTGAAGGTGACGCGCGGGGGCAGGTTGGAGAAAAATTTGCAGCGCGATTTGCCGAGTTGCACCCGGAGTATCCGGCGGAGAGTGTCGATTTCCAGAAAAGCTTGCTCGTCCGCGCCCCCGTTGTCGTAGCGGTGGTTTCGACAGCTGCGGTGCATGCAAAAATTCCGGTTTGGGAACAGCAAATGTCGGCGGCGGCTGTGTGCTTTAATATGGTGCTGGCGACGCAAGCACATGGCTTTGATGTGCAATGGCAATCGGATTGGATTGCTTATGATGACGGCGCAAAGGCAGCGATGGGGATTTCGGCCAATGAGAAAGTTGCGGGTATCATTTACATAGGCACCTCTGCTGTACCGCTGGAAGAACGACCCCGGCCTGATGCGGCTGCGCTTACGACATATTGGAGCGCATGATGGCGATCAAAGCCGTATTATTTGATAAGGACGGAACACTCATCGACTCCAATGGTACGTGGGTGCCGTTTTATAAGTCGATTTTACAAACTGAACGTGGACTGGCACCCGACGCCGTAGAAGCCAAAATGGTTGCGGCGGGTTTTGATCCTGTCACCAAAACATTTCTGGCGGGTTCTATTTTGGCTGGCGGCACGACGCGGCAATTGGTGGAGATGTGGTGGGAGCATGAGACGCCTGAGAACCACGCGGTTTTGACCAAACGCTTCAACAATGATTTTGCGCCGCTTGCTTTACGGCACATGAAACCGCTGATGAACCTCAAACCAATTTTTGATTTATTGAAATCGCAAGGGTTGAAATTGGGCGTTGCCACCAATGATGGAGAGCGGTCAGCCCTCAGCCATATGCGCGCTTTGAAAGCTGAGCACTATTTCGAGGCCATCATTGGTGCCGATAGTGTCGATGTGCCGAAGCCTTCGGGCCAGATGGTGCAGTTGTTTGCGAAAACGACTGGGGTTGCGGCACAAGAGATCGCCATGGTGGGTGACAATACACATGACCTTGAGGAGGCCCGAAACGGCGGGGCCGGTTTGGCGATTGGGGTTTTGACGGGCAATGGCGCACGCGAAGACCTTGAGCACCACGCAGATTACGTGGTCGAAAGCATCGCCGATTTACCTCAACTGTTGCAGGGCCTTTGATGTTTTATAACGCTGTTCTCAACAATCATGGTTTGGCTTTGGATCCGTTCAAAGCCGTCATGGCTCCCCGACCCGTCGGCTGGATTTCGACGCTATCACCGGAAGGTATTGCAAATCTGGCCCCCTATAGTTTTTTCAACGCCTTTGCCGATGGACCGATTTATGTGGCCTTTGGCTCCGGCGGACGCAAAGATACACTTCGCAATGTCGAGGCTACCGGCGAGTTCGCTTTTAATCTCGCCACTTACGAATTGCGTGAGGCAATGAATGCCAGTTCCGCGAATGTCGCTCCGCAAGTGGATGAATTTGATCTCGCGCGTCTGACCAAAGCGCCTTGCCAATTTATCAAATCTCCACGGGTAGGGGAAAGTCCAGTATGTTTTGAATGTAAGTATTTCCAAACTGTTCCATTGCCCGCTGATGATGGTCACGTGAATGATTGGATGGTCATTGGGCGCGTTATTGGCATTCATATTGATGACCGCTTCATTGAGAATGGCAGAGTCAATACGGCCGCCATGCAACCTATCGCCCGCTTGGGCTATTCGGAATACACGACTGTTGATTCAACCTGGCGGATGCGTCGGCCAGGTTAGGATAAAAGATTCAACTTGTGGTTTAAGAAAGGTTTTACTGAGTCGCAGTGCGAGTCGTGAACAGAGGCCGAACGCCACAATTTCGCCATTGTGGATAAGCCTGTTGAAAAGTCATTTTTATGGTTTTTTTTCATTTACTTAATGACTGATAAAAAGCTGTGGAAAACCTGTTTTAATAAAGCATTAACCATCATGGCGCAGGACTCGCAAAGGCTGAAATTTCCAGCTCTGTGAAAGCGAAGAATGTTATGGTTTCCTGTCTGTTGATTGATGAGAATGCAGTTGCCCGCAACGACATTTCGGGCCTCATGGCGCGACTTGGCGTCACCACCAGCCAGCTGGCGGATGTGGAAGAAGGCATTCGATTCTGTCATGAAAACCAACCCGATGTGGTGCTGCTGGAAGCAACTGCCTTGCCGCAGGCCAAAGAGTTTTTACGGTTAGTGCGCCATCAAGGTGTTGCAACAGGTCGTCCCATCGTCATTCTTTATGCAACGTCAGCGGACATGAGCGTCATGGGGGAGAGCATTTTGAGTGGTGCATCTGAGTTTATCATGGCACCTTTTGATTTGGACTTGCTCCGGTTCAAGCTCATGCAGTCGGGTGTCATTGTTGCAGAAGCAGCGTAGTTTTTCGTCACCTTCGAATTCATAAACGTGGTGAACCCTTTGTTAAGCCCTGCAGCCTAAAGTCCGGTTTACTGGGATAGTAGGTGGTGTGGATGCGTTTGGAACCTGAAGCTGGTCTTGATGTAGAAGTATTTGAAGCCGTATTAGAGTGCGGCCAGTCGGAAGCGCGACAAGCTTTGGCGCGGCAACTGGCGGCTTTGGTTGCGCACCCTGATACATCAGCCATGGAGCGTGATCAGGTCATTTCGGTCATGTTAAAGCTTTCGACTGATGTTGACCGTGATGTGCGCGAAGTATTGGCGGATGAATTGTCATCTGTAAAAAACTTGCACCAGGATATGATCTTCTCCGTGATTGCTGATGAAGACGACATCGCTTTACCGTTTCTTGCAATCACGCCGGCCTTGAATTCGTGGCACATGCAGGCGATTTTGCGGGTCGGTGATGACGCCCGGCAGAAAACAATAGCGGCGAGACCGGATATTTCCGCCGACGCGGTGTCATTTATCGTGCGCGCAGGTTCGATTGTGGCTGTGACAACAATACTGAACAACCGAAAAGTTAAGTTGAAGCCAGCAGAGCTGCAACAAATTTATGCACGGCTCGGCCAATCTGGCGACGTTGTTGAATTGTTGTTGTCGCGCGCGAATTTACCTCTGGAAATCCGTATAAAACAAGCCCGTCGATCAGCGGTGCGCATGCGCCAATTGATGGCGGAACGTGGCTGGATGCCAGCCAATGATGCCAATGATTTGGTTGCCGATGCTGAAGAAGGTGCTGTGTTGCAAGTGCTGAAACTTGCGCATGCCGCCGAACGCGTAGAAGGCATTCAGTTTTTGGTCGCGCAGAATATGCTGACGCCGTCGCTTATCGTGCGTGCTGCTTGCTTGGGTGATATGGAAATCGTTGCAGTTGCTTTGGGCCATTTGTCTGGTCAACAGGCTGAACGCGTGCAAGCTTTGATGATGACACGCGGCGGGGCAGGGATCAGATCTCTTCTCAACCGTTCGATGTTGCCTGCCGGCTGCCACACGATCATCGCGTCGTCAGCTGATGTGGCTGCGCAAGCGCAAGAAGAAGATACTCAACTCGATGCCGATAATTTCGGCCGCCGTTTGCTTGAAGTGTTGATGATGCAATTTGGGGCTTTGGCCCCCCGCGACCAAGCCAAGCTGATGGATTATGTCGGACGCTTTGCCGATGACAAAGTGCGCAAAATCGCCCGGAAGCTCAAATCAGATATGCTGCGCGCGGCTTAGAGCCTGATCTGCTGAGATAACTCATCCACACTGTCCGTCATGGCCCGCTTTACGCGGGTCAACTAACGCACTGAAAATGGATGTACCGCCTAACGCCACTGCTGTCCGGTCAGAGTTTGTTTGTTGATAACTCCCCTTTATTGTCATCAACGCACTTGTTGCGGTGATCCATTGTTGTGCGCGAGTGGAGCGTAAAACGTGCGCTATGCGCACGCATTTGACATCGTAACGTCGGGTGCCATGGATTGCCGGAACAAGTCCCATAAGCGCTAACTTAAG
>JAYUQS010000039.1:0-5479 GCA_043756645.1 Hyphomicrobiales bacterium
GTGTTTGCAGGCATAGACTGTGACATGTTGGCTCTTTCGCAACTGCGAAAGGCGCTTGCGATACGCCCCCCAGCGGATTAGGTTCTGTCTCTCATTTAACGTGGTGTTACAAGAAACCAACATGAAAATCACAAAAGTCGGCGTTATCGGTGCGGGCCAAATGGGTTCAGGTATTGCCCATGTCTGCGCTTTGGCGGGAATGGATGTTGGCGTTAACGATATTGCCATCGAAAAGATTGCTGCTGGCAAAAACCTGATTGCCGCCAACATGGCGAGACAAGTGAAGTCCGGTAAAATCACGGAAGATCAACGTAGCGCTGCCTTGGCGCGTATTTCAAGCGTGGAAAGCTATGCAGGTTTCGGTGATCATGATCTGGTGATTGAATCAGCCACTGAAAAAGAATCGGTCAAGCATCAGATTTTCACTGCACTGTGTCCGCATTTGAAACCAGAAGCACTGCTCGGCTCTAATACCTCTTCAATTTCCATCACCAGACTTGCGGCCAATAGCGACCGCCCGGAAAAATTCATGGGCGTACATTTCATGAACCCGGTTCCTGTCATGGAACTTGTTGAGCTCATCCGGGGCATTGCCACCGATGATCAAACCTTCGCGTCAGTGCGGGACTTCGCACTGGCCCTCGACAAAACAATTGCAGTTTCTGAGGACTTTCCTGCTTTCATCGTCAACCGCATTCTGCTGCCGATGATCAATGAAGCTGTCTATGTACTTTATGAAGGTGTGGGCGGCGTTGAAGCGATTGATACCGCCATGAAGCTGGGCGCACACCACCCGATGGGGCCATTGCAGCTTGCCGATTTCATCGGCCTTGATACGTGTCTCTCAATCATGCAAGTGCTGCATGAAGGTTTGAGCGATTCAAAATATCGCCCGTGTCCTTTGTTGGTGAAGTATGTGGAAGCAGGCTGGCTCGGCCGCAAGACCAAACGTGGGTTTTATGACTACCGCGGCGAGAAGCCCGTGCCGACAAGGTAAATTAATCCGCCCACGGATTAATGAGTTTTAGACCCGAGTGAATGAAGTGTTTGATATTGCGCGTCGCCAATTGACCATTGTGACGTAACGCAATGGCAGCAATCATCCCATCAGCCGTGGCTACGGTCTCCCCCAAGCGAGAGCTTCGACCGCAGAATTCGCCATAAACCAAGGCGGATAGTTCGTCAAAGTCGTAAACGGGATCCAATAGCCGTGACTTAAAACTCTTGAGCGTGCGTTCCAGACGCGGTGCGCGTTCTGCCGGTTTTATGCGCTCGATGCCAAAAACAACTTCGGCAACAACAACTGCGCTCAGTGCTAAATCTGCTTCGTTGCGTTTTAACCAAGAGAGAACAAGTGCATCCGGAACGGGGCGCATGACCTCGGAAACTACGTTCGTGTCGAGGAAGATCAAAGCTCAACCGGACGCTGGGGTTTGCGATTTTCCCGAATGATGGCATCCAAGTCTATATCTTCGTCTCCTTCGGCGTGATTTTCACGCACCAATCTTTCCCAAAAATGATCGGCAGTTTCTCGCTGAGATGTGACTTGCCTTTGCTGATATTGCTCCAATGCCAACTCAACAATTTGCGTGATGCTGCGACGCTCTTTTTTCGCAAACTTTTGAGCCAAAGCCTTTGCTTTGGCGGACCTTACTGAAAGCTGAGGCTCGGACATTTTCACGTTATAACATTTCCAGCTTTTTCTAGCAAGTGCTAGCGTTACTTCTCGTCCAGTAGCGCCTTCACCATTGCCTGAGCCTCAGGTGATGCCCAATCTGCAGGCCCCAAGAGTCGACCGGCTTCTTTTCCGTTACGATCAATCAGTACGGTGGCGGGCAGTCCAAGGGCTTGTAGGGCGCTTAAAGATTTGGCTTCGGGTTCGCTATAGGCGGCAAGGTTTGTCACACCGATTTCTTTCAAGAATGCCTGCGATGCTTCAAGGCCCTTGCGGTCAACACTCAAAGCCACCACTTCAAAATCAGGCCCGCCAAGTGCCGCTTGCAACTTCGCCAAATCCGGCATTTCCTTGCGACAAGGCGCACACCAAGTGGCCCAGAGGTTTAGGACAACAACGCGGCCCTTCCACTTTGAAAGATCAACTTGCTGACCTCCCGCATCGGTAAAGCTGAAAGGGATAATCTCTTTTCTGCCAGCATGAACGATAACGCCCGCCATCGGCCCCTTGGCCAAGGCTTTCGAAAAACCTGAGGTCATCGTAACAGTTTCAACGACTTCGGTCTTGCGCGGTTCACTCTGAAACCAGTAAAGGCCAATGACGCCCAATATTACGCCAACAAGCAGTGGTAGTGGGGATCGGGATGTGTTCATCGGGGAGCTGCTCATGGTTGTCTCCACTGCAATATAGGGGTTGTTATGGCAAATAAAATGTGGGGCGGTCGTTTTTCCGAAGGCCCGTCTGCCATTATGGGCGCCATCAATGCTTCTATCAGTTTTGACAAACGCCTCTTTGCCCAAGATATCGCAGGCTCGAAAGCCCATGCGCAAATGCTGGCCAAGCAAAAGATTATTTCGAAGGCGGATTGTGCGGCCATTTTGAAAGGTCTCGATCAAGTTAAAGCGGAAATTGAAGCGGGAACATTCGCTTTTTCCGATGCTCTTGAAGACATCCACATGAATGTCGAACAACGATTGCGTGATCTGATTGGTCCCGCAGCAGGCCGCCTGCACACAGCACGCTCGCGCAATGATCAGGTCGGCACCGACTTCAGGCTTTACATGCGAGATGTTGTCGACAAAGTCGATGAGGCCCTCAGCGCTTTACAACAGGGCTTGGCTGAACAAGCGCTGGAACATGCCACAACCATCATGCCGGGGTTCACCCACCTTCAGGTGGCACAGCCCGTGACCTTTGGTCACCACATGTTGGCTTACGTCGAAATGATCGCGCGGGATCGTGGCCGTTTTGCGGATGCCAGAAAGCGGATCAATCTTTCCCCCCTGGGCTCTGCGGCTTTGGCGGGTACACCTTACCCGATTGACCGCGAGATGACGGCGAAGGCACTTGGTTTTTCGGCGCCATTGCGCAATTCCATGGATGCCGTGGCGTCACGTGATTATGTGATGGAAGTGCTCGCTGCCTCGACGATTTGTGCGGTGAACCTGTCCCGGCTCGCCGAAGAAATTGTGATCTGGTGTTCGCAACAATTCCGTTTCATTTCGCTGTCCGACAAATTCACCACCGGCTCTTCGATCATGCCGCAAAAGCGTAACCCCGATGCAGCAGAATTGGTGCGGGCAAAACCTGGTCGCATCCTCGGTGCCTTCACGGCCTTGTCGATGGTGATGAAGGGTTTGCCTCTCACCTATTCCAAAGACATGCAGGAAGACAAAGAACCGGCCTTTGATGCCATTGACTCATTGGCATTGGCGATTGCCGCCATGGAAGGCATGGTCCGGGATATGGAGCCCAACAAAAAGGAAATGCATGATGCTGCTTCCTCAGGCTTTGCCGTGGCGACCGACCTCGCGGATTGGCTGGTGCAAGCGCTCAACTTGCCCTTCCGTGACGCACATCATGTGACAGGTCGCGTGGTGGCACTGGCGGAATCCAAAAAACTCAAACTCAATGAATTGTTGTTGGAAGACTTGCAAAGCATCGAAGCCAAAATCACCAAAGATATTTTTAAAGTGCTGACGGTCGAGAATTCAGTTGCATTGCGCCGCTCCCTTGGGGGAACATCACCTGCAAATGTAAAACGCGAAGCCACACGTTGGCTCAAGCAATTGAAGAGCAAACAAAAATGAACAAACTTCTACTCGTCATTCTGACAGCCCTCGCACTTGCCAGCTGCGGCGTGCGCGGTGATCCGGAAGCGCCTCCTTCATTCCAGCAAAGCCAATAGTCATGCATCATTTCCATTATCGTGACGGCGTGTTGCATGCCGAAGACGTTAACCTGTCATCCCTCGCGGATGATGTGGGCACACCATTTTATGTCTATTCCAACGCCACCTTGGAGCGGCACTATCAAGTCATGGACAAGGCTTTTGAGGGTACGGAACATTTGATCTGTTACGCCATGAAAGCCAATTCCAACCAAGCCGTTGTTAAAACCATGGCGGCCTTGGGGGCAGGCATGGATGTGGTGTCGGAAGGGGAACTCCGCCGTGCCATTCAAGCCGGTGTGGCCGCACGCAAAATTGTGTTTTCAGGTGTGGGCAAAACCGCGCGCGAAATGGCTTTTGCTTTGAAAGAAGGCATTGCCTGTTTCAATGTTGAGTCAGAACCGGAATTGGAATTGCTCTCAGCTGTGGCCAACCGTGTAGGTCAGCGGGCAACCGTGTCGATCCGCGTCAACCCTGATGTCGATGCCAGGACCCATGCCAAAATCACCACCGGAAAAGCCGATAATAAATTTGGCATTTCCTGGGTGAAGGCGCGGGAGGTTTATGCCAATGCGGCCAAGCTTCCGGGCATTGATGTGGCTGGCATTGATATGCACATCGGCAGCCAGATTACAGAACTGGCCCCATTCGAAAAAGCTTACACCTTGATGGGTGAGCTTACCAAAGAATTGCTCAATGACGGCCACAACATTCGTCACCTTGATCTTGGCGGCGGCCTTGGCATTCCCTATCGTGGCGACAATGATGTGCCGCCACATCCCGATGAATATGGCGCGATGGTCAAACGTGTGTTGGGGCCTTTGGGTTTGAAGTTTGTGCTGGAACCAGGCCGCATGTTTGTCGGCAATGCCGGCATTCTTGTCACACGCGTGATTTATGTCAAAGACACCGAAGCCAAAGTGTTTGTGATTCAAGATGGCGCGATGAATGATCTCATTCGCCCCACACTCTATGATGCGCATCATGATATCTGGCCGGTTGATGAAACCCGTAAAGCTGCTGACATGGTGGTGGCAGATGTGGTGGGAGGCGTGTGCGAAACCGGCGACTATTTCGCCAAAGATCGCCGCATGCCACGCCCTGAACAAGGCGACCTCCTCGCAATCATGACAGCAGGGGCTTATGGCGCAGTGCAGGCTGGAACCTATAACACCAGACCCCTCGTGCCTGAGGTGTTGGTGAAGGGCGAAAGCTATGCCGTGGTGCGCCCGCGTCAAAGTTACGAAGATTTGATTGGTCTTGATGCCTTGGCACCGTGGCAAGTTACATAAACGTGACAGATTGGTAAGGCACAAATCAGCCCGATTGTGCTATTAGGTTCAAACCATGAGTGAGCAGACCAAGCCCGAAAGCCTGAAACGCCTCGACCGCAAGGTGGGCTGGCAGCGCTTTTTCATGGGCTTTGAAAGCCTTTGGTCCGCTTGGGCCAAGCCATTGCTGTTGGTTGGTGTGGCACTCATTCTGTTGCTATCAGGTGCTCTCACGGCATTGCCACTTTATCCGCGTTTGGGCTTGCTTGCGATTTTGGCGGCACTCATCGTTTGGAGCCTGTTGCCGCTGTTTGGTTTGAAGCGCATCAAGCGCCTCGCGGCTTTGCGCAAATTGGAGCAGGC
>JAYUQS010000040.1:0-2127 GCA_043756645.1 Hyphomicrobiales bacterium
CCGGTGGCGGTGGTGGACATTGGTTCAAATTCAGTTCGTCTGGTTGTCTATGATGGCCTGCGCCGATCACCTACGCCGGTTTTTAATGAAAAGATTTTGTGTGGCCTTGGCAAAGGCATTGCGATTACCGGTAAGCTTGACGCTGCGGGTGTAGTGCGGGCTATTGCAGGCTTAAAACGGTTCAAGGCATTAACCCGGCAAATTGGTTGCCACGAAGTTTATGCCGTTGCCACGGCTGCGGCCCGCGAAGCTGAAAATGGTGAGGCCTTTATCGAAGATGCTGAAAAAGCATTGGGGTCCGGCATCCACGTGCTGACGGGCAAAGAGGAAGCGCGCTACGCCGCATTAGGCGTGATTGCCGGCGTTCCCGACGCAGATGGTGTTGTGGGTGATTTGGGTGGTGGTTCACTTGAATTGATTGATGTGCGTGAAGGCAAGTTATTTGACGGTGTTACGCTGCCGCTTGGACCTTTGCGTTTGATTGACATGTCTGGCGATAACATGCAGCGCGCCCGCAAAATTGTGGATGAGTATTTGGGCGACGCAAAAGTTTTGCAACAGCTCGAAGGCCGCAGTTTTTATGCTGTCGGCGGGACTTGGCGAAATCTGGCACGTTTGCAGCTCTCACATGCGGGCTATCCACTGCATGTTTTGCATCAATATACGATGACACGACAGCAAGCAAAATCGATTGCTGAGTTTGTTTCGGGCATGTCAAGTTCAGCCCTGAAAGATGTCAAGGATGTTTCAAGGGCGCGTTCCAACACAATGCCATTTGGGTCCATGGTGCTGGAGCGATTGATTGAGGCGGGGAAGCCCAAAGACGTGATCTGTTCTGTCTATGGTGTTCGTGAAGGTTATCTCTATGCCAAATTGCCACGCAAGAAGGCTAAGTTAGACGCTTTGCTCTCATCCTGTTGGGATTTTGCGCGGCGCTATGCGCGTTCGCCGGAGCATGAACTTGAATTGTGTGACTGGACCGACCAACTGTTCGGCGAAGTTGCCTTGAAAGAGACAGAGGCTGAAAAGCGCTTGCGTTACGCTGCCTGTTTGTTGGCCGATATCGGGTGGCGGGCCCACCCGGATTATCGCGCGGATCGGTCTATGAGCATGATTTCTCAGGCGGCATTCGTAGGTGTTGATCATCCGGGACGGGTGTTTTTAGCGCTCACGATTTTCTATCGCTATGAAGGCGAAGTGATGAAAGATGATTTGACACGCCTGCTCAGCGAGCCTGAAATGGAACGCGCACATTTGTTGAGTTCAATCTTCCGCTTAGCCTATATTCTGTCAGCCGCCATGCCCGGCATGTTGCCGAAGATTGGACTGAAACTCGAAGGCAGCAAAATATTGACTTTAACGCTACCGGCCAAGTTGAAGGACTTGATGGGAGAGCGCGTCGAAAAGCGATTGGGCAGTTTGGCTTTTGAAATGGGGCGCAGTCCGAAAGTTGTGATTGGTAAGTAGGGGAAGGGACCTCATCCGTCTTGCGCTTTGCGCAATCCACCTTCTCCATTTTCAATGGAGAAGGGACTAAAATAAGATGTCCCTTCTCCATCGCAGACGGAGAAGGTGGCGCGAAGCGACGGATGAGGTCCCTTCTTCACCACAAGCGAAATCACCCCATAAAAATCTTAGCCCGTCCCTTTTCCAATCCAATCGTCGCCTTGCCGTTTTTCAACGCGATTGCGACCTCACCAAACACTTCGCGCCGCCAGCCTTGCATGGCTAAGACATCGGCTGAATCCGAAATTGCAATCGCATCAATGTCCGCACTCGAAGCCAACAGCTTTGGTGCAATGCCCTCGCGTTCACTGACAATTTTCAAAGCCAGTTTCAACACTTCCGCTGCGGCCTCTTGCGACGATGTCATTTCATCACCACGGCCTTTGGGGCCGGGGATTGTTGATGGATCGCGGGCTAAGCCTTCTGCCACTGCCGCCAAAATGCCTTTGCCAATGCTCGAGTCAGCCGAGCCTCGCGGCAACAGTCGGAGTTGTTGCATGGCTTCTTTGGTTTGTGGCACTTGAATAGCAATTTCAGCCACAGCATCGTCTTTGATTATGCGACCACGGGGTACGTTTTTGTTTTGCGCTTCACGTTCACGCCAAGCCGCAACCGCCATCA
>JAYUQS010000041.1:0-5470 GCA_043756645.1 Hyphomicrobiales bacterium
GAATAACTGCGAATCATGATCCACCTCCGCAACCAGTGAATCACGCCAAACTCATTTTGTGAATCCTATCGATTCACAAAATCAGCACGATGCTCTAACCGCGTTGATGCAATCTGATTCAGCCAATAACGTTAAAGCCAAACCCTCAACTCTTCAACCGATACCCCGTTTTAAATATCCACGCCACGATGCCCATGCACAACAGCAAAAACCCGAGTGTGGCTGCCAGACTGAGAGCAACATTCACATCCGCCACCTCGTTAAAACTCCAGCGGAAACCGGACACCAGATAGACCACCGGATTGAACAAGCTCACGGTTTTCCAGAATGGGGGCAGCACGTTGATCGAATAGAAACTGCCGCCCAGAAACGTCAAAGGCGTAATGATCAGCAGCGGGATAATCTGCAGCTTCTCAAAACCATCCGCCCACAGACCAATAATAAAACCGAGCAAACTAAAGGTCACAGCCGTCAGCAGCAAAAACGCAATCATCCAAAAAGGATGGCGGATTTCGAGTGGCACGAGCAACCACGACGTGGCCAAAATGACCAAACCAATCAACAGCGATTTGGCCGCAGCGGCACCCACAAAACCCAGAACCATTTCAACTGCGGAAATCGGGGCCGCCAAATACTCATAAATCGTGCCGGAAAAGCGCGGGAAGTAGATCCCGAAAGACGCGTTGGAAACCGCTTGCGTGAGGATCGACAGCATGATGAGGCCCGGCACAATGAAGGCCCCATATTCCACGCCATCAATCTGCTCAATACGAGACCCTATTGCCGCACCGAACACCACAAAATACAGCACGGTGGAAATCACCGGCGAAATCAAGCTTTGGCCCATGGTGCGGAAAAACCGCTTCATCTCCGCCATGAAAATGGTTTGAACTGCGCGCGTATTCATCATGACACCAGTTTCAAGAAAATATCTTCGAGCGATGATTGCTCCGTATGCAGATCATTATAGCTGATCTTGGCGCGAGCCAGATCATTGAGCAACCCTGCAATTGCCGCCGTGCCCTGCTTTGAGTCAAAAGCATAATGCAACACCTTGCCCTCGCCTTCGACCTTGAGATTGTACTTGGCCAGCCCCTTCGGTATTGCGGCCAACGGCGTATCCAATTCCAACGTCAGTTTCTTTTGCCCCATCTTCCGCATCAACGTGGCTTTGTCTTCAATCAGCACCAAGCCACCGTTGTTGATGACACCAACGCGATCCGCCAATTCCTCGGCTTCTTCGATGTAATGCGTGGTCAAAATCACCGTCACGCCATCATCGCGAAGCGTGCGCACCACATTCCACAAATCCTGCCGCAGGGCCACATCAACGCCTGCGGTCGGCTCATCCAAAAACAAAATGCGCGGTTCGTGTGACAAAGCCTTGGCAATCAAAACCCGCCGTTTCATGCCGCCGGACAAGGCAACAATCTTCGCGTCTTTCTTGTCCCACAACGAAAGTTTTTTCAGAATACCTTCAATGTAAGCGGGGTTCTTTTCCCGCCCAAACAGCGAGCGGCTGAAACTCACGCTATCCCACACGGTTTCAAAAATCGGCAGGCTCAATTCCTGCGGCACCAAACCGATGAGTTTGCGCGCCTCACGAAACGCCGTCACATTGTCATGACCATCAACCGTAACCGCACCACCACTTTTGTTGACAATACCACAGACAATCGAAATCAACGTGGTTTTGCCCGCCCCATTCGGCCCCAGCAAAGCCAGAATTTCACCTCGCAAAATATCAAGCGAGACGCCTTTCAAGGCGTTGAGACCCGAAGCGTAGGTTTTAGACAGATCTTTTATCTCAATAACCGTTTTCATGAATTTAACATATCCACGTTAGGACTAAATGTCAAAGACTATTTTCCAACTCTTCCCGCAATATTTCCAATTTCAACCACTGCTCTTCAGCTTCGGCGATTTCCTGAAACACTGCCGCATGACGCATTGACGTCGTTTCAAAAGCTTTGGGATCACGCATGAACAGGTTTGAATCCGCTAATTTTACTTCGAGAGTTTTCAACTCAGTCTGCAACGTTGCCGTTTTCGCAGGCAAGGTTTCCAACGCATGCTTGTCTTTGAACGACAACTTGCGCCTGGCCAACTGCGCCGCTGGCTTTTCTACAAACTGACTGGCTTTGACTGCTGTTTTCTCCACTTTTTTCAAGGCAACGCCTGCCCCCCGCTGTGCCACCATATCGGTGTAGCCACCGGCATATTCAACCCATTTGCCATCTTCCTCATGCATCAAAACCGAGGTTGCAACACGGTCGAGAAAGTCACGGTCATGCGACACCACAATGACAGTGCCGGGATAATCGCCCAACATCTCTTGCAGCAAGTCCAAAGTTTCCAAGTCGAGATCATTCGTCGGTTCGTCGAGGATCAACACATTTGAAGGCCGCGCCAATTCCCGCGCCAAAATCAGCCGCGCCCGCTCACCACCCGACAACACCGAGACCGGCGTGCGCGCCTGTTCAGGCCGGAATAAAAAGTCCCTCATGTAGGTCATCACATGCTTGACTTCGCCATTGATGGTCACCGAATTGCCCCTGCCCCCGGTGATCACATCCGCCAACAAATCATCCGGATTCAAACTGCCGCGATTCTGGTCGAGTGTGACGATTTCAAGATTGGTGCCCAGTTTCACTTTGCCGGAGTCAGCTTCCAACTGCCCTGTGATCAATTTGATCAAGGTGGTTTTGCCCGCCCCATTCGGCCCCACCAGCGCTAAGCGGTTTCCACGCAACACCAGCAAATCCATGTTCGCAACAATCGTCCGTGTACCGAATGATTTTGATAGCTTGGTCACTTCCGCCACCAGCTTGCCGGACATATTTCCGTCAGACACCGAGAGCTTCACCACGCCTTGGCTACCCACATGCTCCTTTTGCTGTTTGCGCAAACTGCCGAGCAATTCAACACGGCGCATATTGCGCTTGCGCCGCGCCGTCACGCCATAACGCATCCAATGTTCTTCCCGTGCGATGCTTTGTGAGAGCAAAGCTTGCTCCCGCTCTTCCTCTGCCAGAACCTGATCGCGCCATTCCTCAAAATATACAAAGCCACGGTCCATCCGCCGCGTCTGCCCGCGATCAATCCACACCGTGCGATTTGACAACGCTTCTAAAAACCGGCGGTCATGGCTGATCAAAATCAAAGCGCCGCGCAAAGATTTAAGTTCAGCTTCGAGCCACTCAATCGCGGGCAGATCCAAATGGTTTGTCGGTTCGTCAAGCAACAAAATATCCGGGTCAGACGCTAAAGCCCGCGCCAAAGCCGCCCGCCGCATTTCTCCGCCTGATAGCCGCGAAGGTTCTTCCTCACCGGTTAAACCCAACTCCCGCAAATAATGCTGAGCCCGCCACTGGTCACCCATGGGGCCAAGCCCTGCATCAACATAAGTCTGCACAGTTTCATAGCCGCCAAAGTCTGGCTCCTGCGGCAAGTAATGCACGGTGGTTCCCGGCTGCAAAAACTGTTCGCCGTCATCCACTTCAACAATTCCGGCAACGATTTTCAACAGCGTGGACTTACCCGAACCGTTGCGCCCCACGAGGCACAATCGTTCATCATCGGCGAGCGAAAGTTCCGCTCCATCCAGTAGTGGACGACCGCCAAATGTGAGTTTGATATTTTTAAGAGAAAGTAAAAGACGACCCATAGGGCCGTGAACTAGATGGCAGAGAAGCCATTGTCCACGAAAAGCTGTTGCCCCGTTACAAATGCCGAATCATCCGACGCCAAATACAGCGCGGCACGGGCCACATCTTCGGGTTCTCCAATGCGACCTTGCGCTACGGCAATTGCTGCCTCCGAAACATCGACGCCGAGTGCTGTCAACTCAGCCACTTCACGCACACCATGAGGAGTTCGAATGAACCCAGGGCACACGGCGTTACAACGGATGTGGCGATCCCGAAACTCAACCGCAATGGCACGCGCAAACATATGGGTCGCACCCTTCGTGGTGCAGTAAAGCACCTCATTGGGGGTGGCCAGTTCTGCGGAAATTGAAGATGTACACACAATCGATCCGCCACCCGCAGCCATCATTTGCGGCAACACGGCTTTGGTCATCAGGAACATCGATTTCACATTCACATCATGCAACCAATCCCACTCTTCTTCAGTGGTATCCAGAAACGGCTTGATGACGATTGTCCCGGCGTGATTGAACAACACCGTAACAGGCCCCAACGTACGCTGAACAATTGCAACAGCGGCATTCACTTCAGCTACCTTGGAAACATCCGCCTGCACGGCTATGGCAACACCGCCATCACGGATAATTTCATCTACGGTTTTTTGCGCGGCCTCCATATTGCGGTCAACCACTGCAACTTTCGCACCTTCCGCCGCAAATAATTTTGAAGATGCCCCACCCATGCCCGTGGCCCCGCCTGAAATTAAAGCGACTTTGCCGGCAAGACGATTGAGCATGTGAGGCACCTATTCAAAAAGACTGGAAACGCTTTCCTCGCGTGAGGTAC
The DNA here is from genome assembly GCA_043756645.1 of Hyphomicrobiales bacterium. Lineage (GTDB taxonomy): Bacteria > Pseudomonadota > Alphaproteobacteria > Rhizobiales > Aestuariivirgaceae > Aestuariivirga. The sequence goes on from JAYUQS010000041.1 coordinate 4,497, forward strand.
GGCCGATAGCTTCGCCGATAAGCGAGGCAATCGAAATCACCCGGATATTTTTTGCGACCTTCACGGCCTCAGTCGGTTGGATCGAATCCGTAATCACCAAATTTTTCAATTTCGAAGAAGTGATGCGAGACACCGCCCCACCCGACAACACGCCGTGTGTGATGTAAGCCGTCACATCCTTGGCACTATTGGCCAACAGCGCTTCAGCAGCATTCACCAAAGTGCCACCAGAGTCGACGATGTCGTCGATCAGAATACAACTCTTGCCCGCAACTTCCCCGATGATATTCATGACTTCAGACATGCCAGCACGTTCGCGGCGTTTATCAACGATGGCCAGCGGGCAGTCCAATCGCTTGGCCAAAGCCCGCGCGCGCACCACACCACCCACGTCAGGCGAAACCACAACGGTGTTCGCAACGTCATTATGTTGCTTGATGTCGCGCTCAAACACTGGCCCCGCATAAAGGTTGTCGGTAGGCACATCAAAAAAGCCTTGGATCTGCCCTGCATGCAAATCCAACGTCAACACGCGGTCAGCACCGGCATGGGTAATGAGGTTCGACACCAGCTTGGCTGAAATGGGAGTGCGGGGGCCAGGCTTCCGGTCTTGCCGGGCATAACCAAAATAAGGTAGGACCGCGGTAATGCGCTTCACCGAAGCACGGCGTAATGCGTCAGTGATAATCAGTAATTCCATTAAATGATCGTTTGCCGGAAACGACGTTGACTGCACAATGTACATGTCTTGCCCGCGCACACTCTCCTGAATCTCGACAAAGATTTCCATGTCGTTAAAACGCTTCACCACCGCTTTGGTGATTGGCATGTGCAAGTACGAGCAAATCGACTCAGCCAGTGGACGGTTGGAGTTGCCGGAGATGATTTTCATCATGGGGGCGGGAGGCCTTGCTTGGAATGTGAATAATTTGGCGGTCTCTAACACCCCTCGCCCCAACTGAGAAGGGGCCGAC
>JAYUQS010000042.1:0-5432 GCA_043756645.1 Hyphomicrobiales bacterium
GCGGCCACCATTGAAATCGCCTGGGCCATGGCGTGGAAACCCCATGCCTCGCAACAACAACCTCTGAAGCCCGGCAGTGCAAAGGCCAGGATAGCTGATGCGTTGAAAGTTGATGAGGTGAAAATGAAGTGAATAAGTGACCTCATCCGTCTTGCGCTTCGCACAATCCACCTTCTCCATCTGCGATGGAGAAGGGACATTACGAAGTCGCTTCTCCGTCGCAGATGGAGAAGCTGTCGCGCCAAAGGCGTGACTGATGAGGTCCCTTCACAGCTTCATAACAGCTCTTCCAAATGCGGGATCAGCGGTTTGTCTGCGGGTGGCATCGGGTATTCGCGCAAGGCTTTCGCCCGCACCCATTTCAACGCTTGGCCCTCGTTTGAAACGGCATCGCCTTTCCAACGGCGGCAGACATAAAGCGGCATCAAGAGATGGAAATCATCATAGGCGTGAGATGCAAATGTGAGTGGCGCCAAACAGCTTTCCGTCACATCAATGTTCAGTTCTTCTTTCAACTCGCGCACCAGCGCTTGTTCAGGCCGCTCGCCCTGCTCCACTTTACCGCCGGGAAATTCCCACAACCCCGCAAGTGATTTACCTTCAGGCCGCTGCGCAATCAACACGCGGCCATCGGCGTCGATTAAAGCGACAGCAGCAACGAGGACGACGCGCATACTAGCTGCGGTAGGAGCCGTTGATGTCGATGTAGCGATGCGTCAAATCACAGGTCCACACCGTGGCTTTGCCCTTGCCCACACCGACGTCAGCTTCGATGACAATGTGGCGGCCCTTCATGTGGGGCATGATGTCGGCTTCTTTATAGGTGCCGTCTTTCATGCCGTTCTTGGCAACGGTGATACCACCGATTTTGATTTTCACTTTATCGCGCATGGCTTTTTCACCGGCCTTACCGATGGCCATGACGATGCGGCCCCAATTTGCATCTTCCCCTGCAATTGCAGTTTTCACGAGCGGTGAATTGGCAATCGACATGGCAATCTTATGGGCGGCTTTATTATTCTCGGCCCCTGAGAGCGTAATCTCAATCAACTTCTCGGCACCTTCGCCATCTTTGGCCACCTGCAACGCAAGATCATGACACACATTGTCCAGTGCCTTGGCAAAAGCTTTCAAACGCACATCAGCAGCAGACTTGATGCCCGTCACCTTGCCTTTGGCACCGGTTGCAAACAGCAACACCGTGTCAGAGGTCGAAGTATCACCATCCACCGTGATGCAGTTGAAGGTCTTGGCCACCGAGGCTGACAACAAGCTTTGCAGAATTTTTGCCGGCACCGCTGCGTCGGTAAAAATAAACACCAGCATGGTTGCCATATCAGGGGCGATCATGCCCGAACCTTTGGCGATGCCTTGTATGGTTACCATGTCTTTTCCAAGCTTGGCTTTGGCAGCACAGGCTTTGGCAAAGGTATCGGTGGTCATGATCGCTTTGGCCGACGACGTCCATTGATCATCTGACGCGGATGCTTGCAAGGCGGGCAACGCATTTACAATGAAAGATGGGTTGAGCGGTTCACCAATCACACCCGTTGAAGCTTGAAACACTTCCCCAGGCTTGCAGCCAAATTGCTTGGCCGCAGCTTTTGCAACAGCCTTAACTGTGGCAACGCCGACCTTGCCGGTAAAGGCATTGGAATTTCCGGCATTCACGATCAAAGCGCGGGCAGACCCCAGCTTCAAACTGGCCTTGCACCAATCAACCGGTGCGGACGAGGATTTGGACGTGGTCAAACAGCCAGCTACTGTGGTGCCCTTCGGCAGCAAGGCCAAAAACACATCAGGGCGGTTTTTATATTTTATTCCGGTTTCGGCTGTTGCAAGCAGAACGCCCGAGATCGGTTCAAGCGACGGAAATACCTCCGGCGCTAATGGTGAAACAATATGCGCCATCTCTGTCGTCCTTAGCTTGAAATGAAAATTATTGCGGCGTTTCTTCCGGCAAAATCAGGTCGCCTTTACCGGTCGCACCCTCTTCACCGGCATCCTGACCGACATTGGCTTTGCCTTGTTGTTCCTGCAGAACTTTGCGCTGTTGGGCAGCTTCATCCGCAACCTTTTTCAAATCAGGATCAACAATCTCAACCTTGGCCACATCTTTCAGGCTGGCCAATTTAGCCTGCACTTTTTGGCGCACCAAGACATTGCGAATAGCACTTTTCACCTGGTCATAAGGTTGTGCAGCGCCCTGCTTGCGATCTTCCAGCCGAATGATATGCCAACCAAAATCGGTTTTTACGGGTTTTGAAATCTCGTCTTTCTTCAAAGCAAAAGCTGCCTTGGAAAATGCAGGCACCATTTCAGGAGCCGAGAAGTAGCCTAAGTCGCCACCATAGTCTTTTGAACCATCCAAGCTGAACTGCTTGGCCAGCACTTCAAATTTTTCACCCTTGGCAAGCTTCTCAGAAATAACCGCTGCTTCTTTTTCAGACGCAACCAAAATGTGACGCGCACGAATACGTTCGGTTTCTTTCAGCTTCTTGGCTTCATCTTCGTAAACCGCCTTGATCTCGTCTTCTGTCACTTCTTTGGAAATGACCTGAGCCAGATAGCTGTCACGCAGCGCCTTGGCCTGATAGGCCGCAAGGCGGCGCTTGTAGTCATCAGAATCGGAAATGCCTTCTTTATTGGCCAGTTGGGCCAACAAATGCCGTTCCACCAGAAATTCCACCACAAAGGGGTAACGCAATTTTTTCGGCAGGTTCGGCAATTGCCCGATCACGTCGTCAAAGGCCATGCGCACTTCTGAGGTGCGAATTTCATAACCGTTCACGATAGCGATCACGGCATTGTCATCTTTGACCGCCGCTGTTTCGCCTTCCGGGCCGCTCGTGTCTGGCTCGGCCTCTTGGGCAAACGCACCAAAATTCGTCAAACCCAAAACAACCGAGGCCAAAACCATCGATTTGAAAGAAAAACCTAGGCACTTCATCGTCGTGAGAATCCAATCTGTGGGCGTTTCAAACTGCCCGCTGCCAATTGCGCTTCCAATGGCCCCGAAACAAGGCAAGAATGTGCCTCAAACTCATGAAAGCGCGCCATATTCGAGTTCATTTGGTTATTTGCGCGGTCGTGACGCGGCTTGCAAGCCTCGATCATGCTCCCGCAAGACCTGTTGCAACTCTGCCACATAAAGTTGCTTTCGACATTGAATCAAGCCCATGGCTGCCCTATCTCTTGTCAAGAATTCCCGCATAGTCACCTCCAGACCCTTGAACGGCCTTCTGATAAGGGTGATTCCCCTGTGCCAATTCTTGCCCTATAGGGCATTAAAAATGAATCAGGGCCGCATTCTCATTGCGGCCCCTTGAGGTGAAGAAATATGTTCGGACTGAAAGCTCTGTCGCGCAAAATTTTTGGCACAGTCAACGACCGTAAATTGGGCGGCTATTATAAGAGTCTGCCCGCCATCAATGCGCTCGAATCAGAATATGAAAAACTCACCGACGATGAACTGAAGGGTTTGACCCCCAAATTCAGGGCAGAATTTGCGGCCGGTAAAAGCCTAGATGATCTTTTGGCACCCGCCTTCGCTGCCGTGCGTGAAGCCTCAAAGCGCAGTTTAGGTTTGCGTCCTTTTGATGTGCAAATGATCGGCGGCATGGTGCTGCACAATGGCAATATCTCTGAAATGCGCACCGGCGAGGGCAAAACCCTCGTCGCCACTTTACCGGTTTATTTGAATGCCCTCACCAGCAAGGGCGTTCATGTGGTGACCGTTAACGACTACCTCGCCCGCCGTGACGCCACTTGGATGAACAATGTTTACGGTGCATTGGGATTGACCACGGGCATCATCGTACACGGTCTGTCCGATCAGGAACGCCGCCAAGCCTATGCTTGTGACGTCACCTATGCCACCAACAATGAGTTGGGCTTTGATTACCTCCGCGACAATATGAAATATCATCTCGATGAGATGGTGCAACGCGGCCACCACTTCGCCATCGTCGACGAAGTGGACTCGATTCTCGTTGATGAAGCCAGAACACCCTTGATCATCTCAGGTCCCGTGGATGATAAGTCTGATCTCTACAACACGCTAGATCGCTTCATCCCTGAGCTTGCAGCAGACGATTATGATTTGGATGAAAAGCAGCGCTCCGTCACCCTGACAGAAAAAGGCAATGAACATCTCGAACAGGTTTTGGGTGCAGCGGGCATTTTAAAAGGTACAGGCCTTTATGATGGCGGCAACATCACGGTTGTGCACCACATCCAACAAGCGCTGCGCGCTCATACACTGTTCCAAAAAGACAAGGACTATATTGTCAAGGACGGTCAAGTCATTATCATTGACGAATTCACGGGCCGCATGATGCAGGGCCGCCGTTACTCCGAAGGCTTGCACCAAGCCTTGGAAGCCAAGGAACACGTGGACATTCAACCTGAAAATGTCACCATGGCATCGATTACATTCCAAAATTATTTCCGCCTCTATGGCAAGCTTGCAGGCATGACGGGCACCGCCTTCACGGAGGCGGAAGAATTCATGGACATCTACAATCTCGATGTGATGGAAATTCCAACCAACGTGCCAGTGGCGCGCAAAGACGAAGACGACGAAGTCTACCGCACGCAAACCGAAAAATTCCAGTCCATTGCCAACACTATTCGCGAAGCACGCGAGCGCGGCCAGCCTGTGTTGGTTGGCACCACATCAATTGAAAAATCAGAAACACTTTCAGGCATTTTGAAATCCCAAGGCATTGAACACAATGTGTTGAATGCGCGGTTCCACGAGCAAGAGGCCGGTATTGTGGCGCAAGCGGGGGCACCAGGAGCCGTCACCATCGCCACCAATATGGCAGGCCGCGGCACCGACATTAAATTGGGCGGCAATGTTGATATGATGGTTGCGGCACAGCTTGAAGGCGTCACCGACGCTAAAAAACGCGCCGCAATTACAGCTAAAATCACGGAACAAGTTGAACGCGATAAAAAGATCGTGCTGGAAGCTGGCGGGCTTTTCGTCATCGGTACTGAGCGTCATGAAAGCCGCCGCATCGACAACCAATTGCGCGGTCGTTCCGGCCGTCAAGGCGATCCCGGACGCTCACGCTTTTATCTGGCGCTCGATGATGACCTGATGCGCATTTTCGGGTCCGACCGTTTGGACTCCATGCTGCAAAAGTTAGGCCTCAAGGAAGGCGAAGCCATCATCCATCCGTGGATCAACAAGGCGCTGGAAAAAGCCCAGCAAAAAGTTGAAGCCCGCAACTTTGATATGCGCAAAAATATTCTGAAATTCGACAACGTTATGAATGACCAGCGCAAGGTCATCTTCGAACAACGCATCAGTTTGATGCGCGGCGAAGAAGTTTCAGAAACCATCGACGATATGCGCCGCGATACTGTGGCTGAACTCGTGGCCAAACACATTCCTGAAAACGCCTATGCCGAACAATGGGACG
>JAYUQS010000043.1:0-5428 GCA_043756645.1 Hyphomicrobiales bacterium
ATGGAAGATTTGGGCGCGGTGTTTGGATCAGTTTATGGTTGGGAGCGCCCAGGCTGGTTTGCACCTGCGGGCTATGAAGTTTCAAAGCAGGAACTGAATTCGTCGGACACGCTGACCAACCATAATCATGCGCTACCCGCGCGAGACGGCAAGATCAAAGAAAAATGGTCATTCCGTCGTTCCAACTATTTCAAATATGTGGGCGAGGAATGCCGCAACGTCATGAACGGTGTGGGCCTGCAAGACATGTCGGCCTTCGCCAAGATGGAAGTGTCGGGACCAAAGGCGCGGGAATGGTTGGAATCGATTCTCGCCAACAAGATCCCGAAGAAAATGGGCCGCATTGCACTGTCGCATTTGTTGACGCCGAATGGCGGCGTGCGTGCGGAGTTCACGGTCTATGAATGGTCGCCCGGAAAATTCTATCTGGTGTCAGCCGGTGCCTATGAACGTCATGACCATGATACGTTGTATAAGCTTCTGCCCGCCGATGGTTCGGTGAAGCTGAATCCGATTACCACGCGTCTCGGTGTGTTGGTGATTGCCGGTCCGCACTCACGTAAACTGTTGCAGAAATTGACTGCAACAGATTTGTCGAATGAAGCCTTCCCGTGGCTCACCGGCAAAGCCATTTCTGTGGGTCCGGTTTCGGCACATTGTTTGCGCGTGAACTTTGTGGGTGAACTTGGTTATGAATTCCATCACCCGATTGAACAGCAAGTCGCATTGTTTGATCTGCTCATGGATGCAGGCCAGGAGTTTGGCATCAAACCTTATGGCATCAAGGCCATGAGTGCCCTGTCGATTGAAAAAAGCTACCGACTTGTACCCCGCGAATTGTCGATTGAATATTCGGCTTATGAGTCAGGTCTTGATCGTTTCGTCCATCCCTCCAAAGGCCAATTCATTGGCCGTGATGCCTTGGTTGCGGGCAAAGAAAAGGGCCTCAACTGGAACTTCGTCACCATGGAAGCGCATGGTGTGACCGACGACTGGTCAGATGTGCGCGGATCTGAACCGCTTTATGCAAAAGGTAAACTCATCGGCCGCGCCACCAATGGCGGTTTCGGTTTCCGCATCAACAAGTCACTGGCACTCGGCATGGTAAGGCCGGAGCATTCGGCTTTGGGAACAGAGCTTGAGGTGAAGATTTTGGGCAAGCTGTTCAAGACGACGGTGATTGCTGAAAGTCCATATGATGCTGATAACGTCGCGCTGAGGGGATAGCTCAACCAAAGTGACCTCATCCGTCTTGCGCTACCGCGCAATCCACCTTCTCCACGTGCCGTGGAGAAGGGACTTTGATCAACAATTTTGTCCCTTCTCCATTGAAAATGGAGAAGGTGGATCGCGTCTTGGCGCGAGACGGATGAGGTCGCTTTTTCACCCTCGTGCTTGTCTGAGCTTGTGCTAAGGCGGCTATCATGGACGGCAACCAACAACAATCTTATGGGCGCGGCGTCAGCTTTGTATTGCTGGCCACTTTGGGTTGGTCGCTGTCTGGATTATTCGTTCGCCTGATGCCGGAACTTTCGGGCTGGGAGTTGAACTGTTGGCGCGGCTTTTGGACCTGTGTCAGCATTCTGTGTTACCTCGTGCTGACTTACGGCCAAGACACATTCGAGATGTTCCGCCGTGTGCCGCTTGTGGCGCTGCTATTGTCAGCAGGCTTTTTCGCATTCGGCTCCACCATGTATGTGATCTCGCTGACTTTGGTCTCGACCGCCGTCATTTCGGTGATTGGTGCAACCTCGCCGTTGTTCACAGGTCTGCTCAGCCCTTGGGTGACCGGAGAGCGTCCGGGGTGGGCTGCGTGGTTTGCGGCGATTTTGGCACTTTGCGGCGTCGGCATTATTGCGTGGGACAGACTGGGTGCAGGTAACGTCGCGGGTATTCTGGTGTCACTGCTGGTGCCACTGTGCTTTGCCTTGCAAACCCTGACGCTTCGCCGTTACCGCGCCTTTGATATGACACCTGCGATTTGCGTGGGCGGTGCCATGGCTTTTATTGGGGCTGGATTTGCCGGTTTTTTCTTTCAGGCGGGTGGCGGCTTTGACGTGCCGTTGCATTATGTGGCGTTGCTTGCCTGCATGGCGCTTTTGCAATTGGCCATTCCACTGATCTGGTATGCCAAGGGGGCAAGATCGGTGCCTGCTGTGACATTGTCATTGATTGCCATGCTGGACGCGGTTTTGAATCCGCTGTGGCCATGGCTGGTGGTGAATGAGGTGCCGGAAAACTCAGCCTTCATTGGGGGTGCGATTATTATTGTCGCAGTGTTGTTGTCTGTAATTGGACCTTATCTGCACCGCCGCGCTCAGGCTTGAAGCGCATACATCAGAGTGCGGAATTTTTTTGAGGTGCCGTTTTCGCCGTGGACAAGTCTCAAGAATTCCATCAGATCGACACCTTCAAACATCAAAGCGCCATCCTATGTCAGCAGAACTCAAGTCCCATTACAGCCCGAAAACTGCAACTCTGATTGGCTTTATGGCCATTTTGATGTGGGCGTTTTTAGCGCTGCTTTCTACAGCCGCAGGTCCCGTTCCGCCATTTCAACTGACAGCAATGACGTTTCTCTTGGGCGGTTTGGTGGGTGTGGTGAGCTGGGTGTTTCGCCCCGGTGCCATATCAGCTTTGAAACAACCTTTGAAAGTCTGGGTCACGGGAACCCTGGGCTTGTGCGTTTATCACATCCTGTATTTCTTTGCGGTTCAAAATGCGCCGCCGGTTGAAGCGAGTTTGATTGCTTATCTCTGGCCCTTGTTGATCGTATTGTTTGCCGCCCTGCTGCCGGGTGAGCGCTTATATGTGCACCACGTCATTGGCGCAGTGTTGGGCCTTGTGGGTGCAGTTGTGATGATCACCAAAGGCGGAGCCGTTGGTCTGTCAGACGGTTTGAAGTCAGGACATGTGTTTGCTTTGGCTTGCGCCTTCATCTGGTCTGGTTATTCGGTTTTATCCCGCCGTTTTGGTGATGTGCCGACGGACATTGTTGCAGGCTATTGTTTGATTACAGCTGTGGTGGCTGCTGTTTTACATGTCAGTCTGGAAACGACTGTTTGGCCTGCTGCGGTAACCCAGTGGATTGCAATTGTGTTGCTGGGTTTGTTGCCCTTGGGCCTTGGATTTTTTGCGTGGGACTTTGGCTGCAAAAAAGGTGACATCATGGTCTTGGGAGCTGCCAGCTACGCTGCACCTTTGCTTTCAACGCTTGTGCTGCTTGTCGCTGGATATGCGCAGTACCACTGGTCAATCATCGCTGCATGTGTGCTCATTACTTTTGGTGCGGTGATCGCGGCGAAGGATATGATTTTTCGCAAAGCCAAATAGCTGTTCTTGCGTCAAACACCCCCTCCCGGCTTTGCCGTACTCCCCCATGCAACGCATGAGGGAGAAAACTTTCTCCCTTGCGCCGCAGGCGTGGGGGAGTACCCCGAAGGGGGGAGGGGGTGTCTGCCAAGACCCTATCTAAAATTATTCTTCCGTGTACGGAGTTCCACAAACACCTCAACATCAGTGGCATCCACCATGTTCAAATTGGCTCTGATCTCAGGTGAGGCACAACGCATATAAGGATTGGTTTTCAATTCTTCACCAATGGTGGTGGGGCAGGTCATTTTATCTTGCGCGCGCAAATTCCGCACTTCATTGGCCCGCATTTGCAGCGCACGGTTTTCAGGCTCCACTGATAGCGCAAACCTGGCATTGGCTTCGGTATATTCATGGCCGCAATAAACCGACGTCATCGATTGCAAATCGCGGAACTGATTCACTGACGTGTACATCTGCTCCATTGTGCCTTCGAGCACCCGGCCACAGCCCATGGCGAAAATATTGTCGGCTGCAAACAGCAGATAGTCATTCATGAAATGATAGGTGATCTGACCCAAGGTGTGGCCGGGGCAATCATAAATCTTCACTTTGCGTTGCGCGAGATCAATGACATCACCGCCTTTAACAGTTTTGCCGATACCGGGAATCCGATCTTTCTCAGCCTCAGGCCCGATGATGCGGCAGCCAAAATGCTCCTGCAGTTCGAGGTTGCCTTCAACATGATCAAGGTGGTGGTGTGTGGTCAGAATATGGGTAAGCTGCCAGCCACGTTTCTTCAGATGATCTGCGATGGCAGAGGCCGAGGGCGCGTCGATTGACATGGTGGTACCGGTGACAGTGTCGTGCACGAGCACGCCATAATTATCATCGCGGCAAATGAATTGGTGAACATCAAGATGTGACATGAATCAGGCTTATACCATTCCAAATGATTTATCACCTTACCATTCGGCAAAACAGGTACTAAGTTTAAACCATGCATGTCGTCGATTTTCGTGAATTCTATGCCTCGAAACGGGGAAGCACCGCAGCCAGCCTGATCCAGCGGCAGTTGGCGGGGCTGACCCATGCCAAGTCAGGTGAAACTGTCATGGGTCTGGGCTATGCCACGCCCTATCTCGAACATCTTGCTGCTGACGTGGTCAGCCTGTCGTTTATGATGGCACGGCAAGGCGTTATCCAATGGCCGCAAGGTACCGCCAACCGCTCTGCCCTTGTCGATGAAGTTGATTTGCCATTGCTGGAAAGCATGGTGGATGTGGCGCTGGTGGTGCATGGGCTTGAACATGCAGAAACCCCTCTTGAAATGCTGCAGGAGGTGTGGCGGGTTTTAGCGCCACAGGGCCGGATTATTTTGGTGGTGCCAAACAGGCGGGGCCTATGGGCAGCGTCTGAAGCAACCCCCTTCGGCCATGGACAACCATTTTCAAACGGCCAGATTTCAAATCTCTTGCGTGATGCCAAATTTACGGCCACCCAGTGGCGCAGTGCTCTTTATTTGCCACCCCTCAAGAACGAAACCGTGTTGAAAGCCGCAAAAGCGATCGATGTTGCCGGAGTTCGACTATTAAACCGCTTTGCGGGTGTGACCATCGTCGAGGCGATGAAACAGGTTTATGCGTTTTCGTCAGGCAAGAGGGCCAGACGATTGGTGCCACGTTTCCGCCCGGTACTCTTGCCGTCTCCCCAACCCGCACGCAAAGACGGGCAATGAAGGGGTTCACACGCGCCCATAAAGCAGCTTAAACAGCGCCAGAGATATTGACCTGGATTGAAGAATGAATGACACCCCACCCGCCGCACCTGCCCTAGACGCCCTGCGGCAAGAACTGGATGCCCTTGATGAGGCCTTGCTGACCTTGTTGAGCAAACGCCGCGACATTACACAACAGGTCAAATCCCTGAAGCAGGTGACTGCCAAATCTGTCATGTCGCCATTGCGTCCGGCGCGGGAAGCGCACATTCATCGCCGCTTGATGCAACTGGCCAAAGCTAAGTCCCTTGACCCGGCTTTCATCCTTGGTCTTTGGCGCAGAATTTTAACAGAATCGAGCCTCTCGCAGGCGTCCATGACCTTGCATGTGTCCAAGCG
>JAYUQS010000044.1:0-5406 GCA_043756645.1 Hyphomicrobiales bacterium
CCCAGCAAATAAATGCAAGCCGGCGCCACCATTAAGTAGGGAAACGCCTTGCGCATGGCCGGATTGCGGCGGCGGCGGATGGGGAGTGTGGTGGTTGTCATTTTTTCTCGTCCCCTCCCCCTTGTGGGGAGGGCTAGGGTGGGGGTCGCTCGGAACTAAAATTTACTTCAAAGAAATCTCCAACACCTCCCGACCCCCACCCCGACCCTCCCCACAAGGGGGAGGGAGAAGAGAGGGACAAAAATGGCCGGAACTTGCGTCCCGGCCACCAGTTTGGGGGAGGATTAGATTGGCACAGCCTTGCCTTTGCCGATCCACAGGCCAGGTTCGGTTGCAGCGTAGTTCATTGGGTCAGCACCTTTGTAGAAGCCGTTCTTTTCCATGATGGCTTTTACTTTGCCAGCTGCTTCGTCGAGAGCTTCCTTCGGCTTCTTGGTGCCGACGATGACTTCGTTGACGAGGAAGCCGATTTCCTGTTCGACCTGGAAGCCAGACGGAATGCGTGGAGCACACCAGGCGTAATCCAGCGACTCGGCCCAGACTTTCGCAGGTTGCGAAACAGCGCGCAGTTTTTCATTGCCAAGTACTGACTTGGTTCCCGGAGCAACACCGTTGGCGTTGGCTTCGTTCATCGCCATGATTGACGACGTGGTCAGGAAGGCGAGCATGAGGAATGCTGCTTCTGGTTCAGGCGACGTCGAGGCAACAACCGAAGTTGAGCCAGCGATGTTGGGTGGCGCATAGGTGCCGCCCTTTACGCGTGGTTCATAGATTGTCACGATGTCATCACCAAGTTTGGACTGGTCAGGACGTGTTGCTTGTGTGCCGGTATCTTGCCACGAGATGTTGCAAGCAATTTGGCCGCCGAGCATGGCTGCGCGGTTGGTTGGCCAATCAGCAGCAGCAACGCCTTCAATGGCATGCTTGGAGAGGGCGCTCAGCATTTCGAGGCCCTTCACGCCAGCATCATTGTTGAAGATGGGTTCCCATTTGTCGTTGAACAACATCATGCCGTATTGGGCCGCAATGTGTTCCCAGGCATAAGTCGCCCAGAAGCCACGGCCAGCCATCAGACCGATACCGGCAACACCGGGCTGGGCCTTGTTCAGTTCAGGAGCGATGCGCAACATTTCGTCGTAGGACGGAATGGTGTTCACCTTATCCACGCTGCTGATGCCGATCTTGGCAAGCACCGATGGACGCACGTGCACCTGTTGGATATCGCAGTCGAACGGAATACCAAGAATACCCTTGTCACCCCAATGGGCGTAGTTGCGTTGATAGGTTTCATACCAATCATCGAATGGCAGGGCCCACTTGGCCACATATTCATCCAATGGCTTCAAGAAGCCCTGGGCAGCAAAGTCACCCAGCCATGGCGAGAAGAACTGAATGGCGTCAAAGCCTGCATTGCCCGAAAGGAATTCAGCAACCACCTTGTCGTACATGGCGTCATCTGGAATCGATACAACTTCAATTTTGATGCCTGACAGGTCAGCGAATGGCTGGGTTTGTTCCTGAGCCGATTCACGGTCAGCAGCACCCACGGCGAAACGCACGGTTTTGCCGGCATGTTCCTTGCGGATGGCTTCCCAATCAGCAGTGCGGATCCAGTCTTTCTTCGGATCCCACAGTTCATCATTGTCGCCGAGCTTATATTGCTCGCGGTATTCTTTTTTGACGAATTTGCCGACGTTCAATCCCGCCAGCACATCCGCAGGGTTCTTCATCTGCGCGAATGCTGAATTAATGTTAAACATATTCACACCAGCCGTGGTGGCGAGTGCTGCACTCGTTGCCGCCGAAGTTTTCAGCAGCGAACGACGGGTCAGGCCCGTGTTGCGAAGTGTCATAGAGTTCCTCCGTTGAATTGGCCTAATATTATTGGCCTTCGCATCACGGCAGGCCAGCCGTGGCAAAGGGTTTTCGGCGCGAAAGCGCGAACGAAATTCGGGGACTCAATAGAAGATGCGACCCGAAAAGGCATAGCAACGTTCCTCCCACACCACCTCTAATGGGTGGTTTTATGCTTCATTCGATTAGACTACTAAATGTATTTTCAGAATGCAAATGTTTCGTTTCGGGTCTTGCAAAAAACCAACAGACCGCGACCTTGCACTGGACGTCATGTTTTGGAAAGGGGTCTATCGCAACGTTACAAAAGTGTTATGAAGCACGTAAGTGTAACGTTTCTCCCGCATCGAAGTGGGAAAATTGGTGAGACGTGGAAGATAGTGTCAGAAAAATTACAAGACCTGATTGAAAATGACGACCAGCCCAATGAACGCAGCGCCGGACGCGTGGCGCGCAACCGCATGCGCATTGCCTGGATGTATTATGTTGAGGGTTTGACGCAAAACGAAATCGCTGATCGTCTTGGCATTGGCCGCGTCACGGTTGTCCGCAATGTCAATGAAGCCTTGAAACAGCGCGAAGTTAAAATCTGGATCACTGGTCATGTGGCCGAATGTCTGGATCTTGAAGCGGCACTGAAACAAAAATTCAATCTGCTCGACGCCGTTGTGGTGCCAGAGCCCGCCAATCCGGCAAACACAGCGCGCGTCATTGGCAATGCCGCTGGCATGTATATCACTGATCAGCTCACCGATGATTTTTGCTTGGGCGTGGGTTGGGGCGCAACGTTGTATGCGTCGTTGCAAACTTTAAGTCCGCGTGAACTATCGAATGTGGATGTGGTGTCTTTGTTGGGCGGCATTGTGCAGGCCAAGCGCTTCAACCCGGCCGAATTTGCCTGGCAATTTGCCAATACCGTGGGTGCCAATTGTTTTCTTCTTGCCGCCCCGGCAGTGGTTGATTCGGAACAAACCCGCCGGGCCTTGATTGAGCGCTGTGGGCTTGATCAAGTGTTGAAACGGTCAGAAAAAATGGACATGGCGCTTTTGAGTGTGGGGACGATGTCTGAACAATCCACGTCCTTCAGATTTGGATTTTTCACAGAAGACGAACGCCAATCTCTCGTCAAAAAAGGAGCGGTAGGGGATATGCTCTACAACTTCTTCGACAAGGAAGGAAAAGTCGTCGACCACCCCATCAACCGCCGGGTTATGTCGATGCCCATCGAGAATCTGAAGACAGTTTCAAAGCGCGTTATGATCTCAGGCGGCAATGATAAGGTTGAAGCTTTGCTGGGTGGCATTAAACTGGTGAAAGCAAACGTCATCATCACCAATGAAGAAACCGCGCAAAAACTGGTGGAACATCCATAATTCAACGTTTCTCGCTTTGAGCGGGAGATTGGTTGTGATAAACGGATGGGAGCTTGAGTGTTATGTTGGCCAAGCGAGGGAAGTGTTTGAGTCCCGATCGTCACATCATTGAAAGATTTTTATGCTGAACGTCATCGCCCTGCGCCCTGCTGCAAAGATGCAAACCCAAGACCAAACCAACCTGCAACGCTCAGAAGCGTCGCGCCGCCACGTACTCAACCGCCTGACCCAGGAAAAATCCGGCAGGCTTTATTGTGGGGATGACATTGATTTTGATATTCCGGCGCTGGACATTTACGCAGCGCGCTAAAAATCAGGGCTTGTCTTTTAGCCGCACAATCACATCAATGCGGTCAATGATTTTACCTTCGGGCACTGGCGGCACACCAACCACATGCACAGTTTCAGCATCAATATCCATCAGCTGATGTTTTTCATTATCGAAAAAATGGAAGTGATTGGACGTATTGGTGTCGAAATAACTGCGGTCGCCCTCAATTGCCAATTCGCGCAGCAAACCCGCTGACTTAAATTGGTTCAGCGTATTGTAAACCGTGGCCAAAGACACCGGCACTTTTGCGGCCACAGCCTCGGCATGCAAATCCTCAGCACAAACGTGCCTGTCGCCTTGCCCAAACAACAAAGTCGCCAAAGCCAAACGCTGCTGCGTGGGCCGCAAGTTGGCAAGGCGAAGCTTTTCGGGAAGGGCAGAAATTAAACTCATCGCATCCTTATAGCAAATTGCGGGACCTCTGCGCAATGCGTGCAAACGAGTAGTCTGCATATTGCAACGCAACAACAAATCGAGTATATACATTGTCTATACAAGGATGCCCGCCATGACCGCCTCATCAACCCTGAATCTTCGCATCTCACCCAAAGACCGCGCTCTCATCGACCGTGCCGCCGAGTCACAAAGCAAGTCACGAACAGAATTCATGCTGGACGCGGCCCGCGTGGCGGCAACCGACGAGCTTTTGGACAAACGGTTGTTTTTTCTGGATGAGAAAGAATTTGCAGCGTTTGAACATGCTTTGGCGAAGGCTCCACATATTTCGGAAATTGCGGAAAAACTCAGAAAGCGCCCTTCGCCGTGGAAGGATTGAGTCCTCTACGCCCCCTTGAAATCAGTGATGTATTGAGCGACTTTGACTGCGGAATTCCCGCTCTCAACAGCTGGCTTTCCAATCGTGCCCAATCCAACCACAGGGAGGGTGCGTCCCGAAGTTATGTGGTCTCGTCTGGCGCAAAGATTGCAGCATTCTATTGCCTTGCTGCCGGATCCATCAATCATCTGGATGCACCCGGAAGTATTCGGCGCAACATGCCGGACCCTGTTCCAGTGCTTATCATGGGTCGCTTGGCGACCGACTTGACATTTCAAGGCAGGGGCTTGGGGTCGGCCCTCCTTCTCAATGCAATTGATCGTACCGCAGCTCTGGCACTCCAAATCGGTGTACGGGCATTGCTGGTCCACGCAAAAGATGACGCTGCGGCCAACTTCTACCTAAAACATAACTTCAAGCCTTCCCCCCAGAATGGTTTGCTGTTGTTGGCAAGAGTCTAAAAAATAACATGGGTCATTCTATCCACTCTTGAAACCTCCAGTTCCATCAAAACACCTTAACTCAGTGTCTGTGAAACCGGCAGCAGCTCAGTCCAAGTGGCCAGCAACTGTATCGTTTGCTTAGCTACTACCGTTATCCTCATTAATCATGCTAACAAGGCCGAAATTGATCATCAAAATGGGGTTTCGACGGAAATACAATGTTCACACCAAAACCATCCTATTCTTACGAAGATTTAATCACCTGCGGTCGCGGTGAACTGTTTGGTCCCGGCAATGCGCAATTGCCCTTGCCGCCGATGTTGATGTTCGACCGCATCACCGAGGTGAAAAAAGATGGCGGTGCCGCGGGTTTGGGTTCCATCAAGGCCGAACTCGATATCAAGCCGGACCTGTGGTTCTTCCCCTGCCACTTCCATGGCGATCCCGTCATGCCGGGTTGCTTAGGGTTAGACGCGCTGTGGCAATTGACGGGCTTCTTTTTGGGCTGGTTGGGTGAGCCCGGCAAAGGCCGCGCCTTGGGCGTCGGCGAAGTGAAGTTCACCGGCATGGTCACACCAAAGATTAAAACCGTCACTTATGAAGTCGAAGTCACACGCCTCATTTTGCGCA
>JAYUQS010000045.1:0-44573 GCA_043756645.1 Hyphomicrobiales bacterium
CCGGTTTTTTCCAACGCGGGAATGCGGGCGATGGCTTCGACCAAGTGTTGATCGAAATGATCATAGTCGTCATCGAAGAGTTGGAACTCCCACTCATTCGGCAGGTCATCAGTGGTCCACGAAATCGGGTCAGGTTCATAACCACCCATCACCAAGCCGCCCACTTCTTCCTTAAAATAAGTGCGGCGATCCGGGTCACGTAGGGTTGGTGCATCAGACGAAAGTCCGGGGATTTTTTCGGTAATGATATATTGGTGTTTCACCGCTTGCAGCGGCACATTAATGCCTGCCATGGCCCCCATTTGCCTCGCCCACATGCCAGCGCAATTCACAACTTTTTCGCAAGCGATTTTGCCTTTGTTGGTGTTGACAGCGGTGATGCGACCGTCGGTCAAATCAAAGCCCAACACGCGCACGCCTTCATGAAATTTAACGCCATGCATACGGGCACCCTTGGCAAGTGATTGCGTGATGTCGGAAGGGCTGGCTTGACCATCGCTTGGCAACCAACTTGCACCTACAAGATCCGACGTATCCATCAAGGGCCACATCTGTTTTACTTCGGCAGGTGACACCAAACTCATGTCCAAGCCAAAACTTTTGGCCGTTGTGGCCAAGCGCTTATACTCGGTCCAACGGTCTTCTGTTGTGGCGAGGCGCAAGCAGCCCGTCATTTTCCAGCCAGTCTCAAGACCGGTTTCTGCTGCCAGATTTTTGTAAAGATCGACTGAGTATTTCAAGACACGGGTGATGGAGGCGGAGGAGCGCAACTGCCCGACTAAACCCGCGGCATGCCACGTGGTGCCGGAGGTGATGCGGCCTTGTTCCAACACCACCACGTCAGCCTTGTGGTCACGCGCCAGATGATAGGCCGTCGAGCAACCCATGATACCACCACCGATAACGACGATTTGGGCGTGGGCGGGTAATGTCATGCTGCAATTTTTCCGTATTGTTTTTGGTACGCATCAAGCGATGCTTGATAACGTTCCAGATTCTCAACTGTATAGGCGTCATAGTCAACACCGGGTGCGGCAAGAAAAAGGCTGGACACCATGGCCCATAGCGTTTCGCGCAGCAGTGAGGCACATTCCATGGCGGCGAAAGATCTCTGCAAGTCAGTGTCAGGCGGGCGTTTGAAATAGGCTGTCAGCAACTGTTGCTGCTCATCAAAACTCATCTGTGCATTTGATGACGAACCCGCAAGATCAAACATGGCTGTACCGTAGCCCGCATATTCAAAATCAATCAGCCAGATCTTTTCACCATCATCGAGAAAATTAGCGGGCAAGAAATCATGATGACCAAAAACAATCGGCATGGGAAGCTGTGCTGCTTCCAAAACCTGTGCCTCACTTTGAAAACGCGCAAATTTCTGCGCATGAGTTGAGCCTGCGTTTTGCAGCGTGTTGATGTAGTCACGGATAACATGAAAAACCCAAAACATGTTGGCCGTACCGGTGATGTGTTTTGGCATCGCATGGTGAAATTCGCTGATGAGTTTGCCGATGCGCGCGGCATTGGCTTTAACGTCTGCTGCCGTAAATGTTTTGGCACCTAAGTAGGAAGTGACCATGACGCCCGCTGCTGAATATTCAACTTTTGGGGCAAAGCCCGCTTGGTGCGCAGCGCGTGCGACCATGACCTCGCGTTCACGCGACACATGGTGGAAGGGGTAATCTTTGCCAAAGCGCACGACATGTTTGCCGTTTGTGTCTACGACCAGATAATTGGCGTTGCTGAGCCCCCCGCTCAAAGGTGCAACGCTGATGCTTCCATTCCAACACGGCAGAGCTTGGATTTTATCGTTATCGCCAGTCATGGGTTTAACTGTGCCAGAGCGCCGAAGTGAAAGAAAGAGGCGGCTTCGGGAACGTCAGGGGCTTTCGCTTGAAGCTGCCAAAGGGACCTCATCAGTCACTTCGTGACAGCTTCTCCACCATGTGGAGAAGCGACACCTCTTAAAGTCCCTTCTCCATTGAAAATGGAGAAGGTGGATTGCGCGAAGCGCAAGACGGATGAGGTCCCTTTAGCGCCCCCTCATACCTGCCTTGCAGCGGAAAGGCTTGTTTCCGGTTTGGCTAAAAGCCTAAACCCCACTCATGACGGCGACTTCAACCTACACCAACACCAATCAAATCGTATATAGTGTGCTCTTTGCGGCGGCGGGGTGTCATTTGATCAATGACAGCATGCAGGCGATACTGTTGGCGTCTTACCCCCTGCTGCGGGAAAGCTATGCGCTCTCATTTACCCAGGTGGGGTTGTTGACCTTTGCGTTCCAAATCACCGGGTCATTGTTGCAACCCTTCATCGGCCTGACCACTGACAAACGGCCCTGGCCTGCGATTTTACCTCTTGCACCTGCCTTCACCGTTTTGGGTTTCGTGTTGTTGGGCCTCGCCTCAAGCTATCCTTTGCTGCTCGCTGCAGCTGTTTCCATCGGCATTGGTTCTGCCATGTTCCACCCTGATGCGTCGCGGGTGTCGCGGCTGTCTTCGGGCGGGCGTTATGGCATGGCACAGTCCTTGTTTCAGGTGGGCGGTAATGTTGGCACGTCGCTTGGACCACTTTTGGCCGCGTGGCTTATTTTGCCGAATGGACAGCATGCTATTTTATGGTTTGCGGCTTTGGGTCTGCTGTCGATGACGATACTCGCGGCAGTGGCGAAATGGTTTGCCAATCACTTGAGCCTTGCCGCCAAAACCGTCGCACCCCCGCAACAGAGCAAGCTCAGTTCCCGCACCATCACCGTCAGCATTGGCATTCTGGCTGTGCTGATGTTTTCAAAATTTGTCTACATGGCGAGCATGCATTCGTTTTACGCATTCTACCTCATGGACAAGTTCAACATTTCTGCCCAACGTGCGCAGATTGATCTTTTCATTTTACTGGGCGCTGTTGCTGTTGGCACTTTTGCCGGCGGACCTATCGGGGACCGTATTGGCCGGAAAACCGTAATCTGGTTTTCAATCCTTGGCACCCTGCCCTTTGCGCTGGCTTTGCCTTATGCCAATGAATTCTGGTCGGTGGCTTTGACGATACCCATTGGCCTGATCTTATCTTCAGCTTTCCCGGCCATGGTGGTTTATGCGCAGGAACTGTTGCCGGGACGTGTGGGCTTGATCTCAGGCCTGTTCTTTGGATTGGCCTTCGGCTTGGGCGGAATAGGTGCGGCTTTGATGGGGGCGCTGGCAGACGCAACCTCGATCACCAATGTTTTCCACATCGCCTCTTTTTTGCCTGCACTGGGCTTACTGGCGTTTTTGCTACCGAAACAGGAACGGCTGAGATATTCCTGAATTGTCATTCGACAAATCAGGTCCGCCTTTGATAGACGGGAAAGCATGAACACTCGATTTTTCCTCGTTGCCCCTGATGGTACACCCGAAGCGCAGGTTTTGGCTTGCGCCACCGCAGCCTGTGCTGCTGCTGATTGTGCCACTGTGGTGATTTCCGAAACAGCATCGGCCAACATTATTGAAGCCCTGCAAGCGCTCAATCTCGCTGTTATTTTCAAGGACTGTGAGGTTCGACAGGTTCATTATGCCAAAGTCGATGGTCTGCTGTTGTCGAGTCTTGATGACTTCAAAGACGCCCGCGACTCGTTGAAAGACCAAAGCTTGGGTTTTCTTGCCGGCATCTCCCGCCACGCTGCAATGGAGGCCGCTGAGATGGGGGCGGACTTCATGTGTTTTACCCAAACCAAACAATTTGCCGGAGAACCCATCATCGGCTGGTGGCAGGACGTAACTGATATTTCGTCTGTTGCCTTTGACGCAACAACAGATGCTTCAGCAAAGCCGCAACGCCCGGACTTTATCCGCCCTTCAGATGAGATGTGGACAAGCCCCGAAACGGCAGCACGAATTGTCAAAGAGCTTTCAGCATTATGGTCGGCATGAAGCGCATATTTTTGACGGCTGCTTTCCTGGCATTCGCAACGCCCGCTTTGGCGCAAGCTACGTTTGAAGAAGCCATATCGCTGTTCGAAGACCAGAACTTCGCTGAGGCCCGTGCCATCGCAGAACCCTTGGCCAATGCCGATGACCCGCGTGCCATGGCGATGATGGCAGCACTTTTGCAAAAGGGTTTGGGCACGCCAGTTGATCTTGCCGGGGCAAAAGCGTGGTTCACCAAAGCCGCAGAAAAAAACCATCCCGGCGCACAGCTTTCTCTCGCCATGATGTTGCTCGACGAAACAGCGGGTTTGCCTGACCCTGAAGGTGCTGCTGTCTGGTTGGAGAAAGCAGCGGCGGGTGGCAATGCCCAGGCGCAATATAATCTGGGTTTGGTTTATGTGGGCCGCTATGGCACATCACCTGACTGGAAAAAAGCAGCAGAGTGGTTCCGTAAAGCCGCTGATCAAAATCTGCCGGAAGCGCAATATAATCTGGGCCTGCTTTATCTTGACGGCAAGGGTCTGGAAAAAGACATCGTTACGGCAGCTGACTGGCTTTCCCGTGCGGCAGTCAAAGGCATGCCGGAGGCTGCACTTGAATATGGCGTGTTGGTCATGCGTGGCGAAGGCGTGCAGCGGGATGAAAAAATCGGGCTGAAATGGCTGACCTATTCAGCAACCCGTGGAAATCCCGTTGCACAAAACCGCCTCGCCCGCATATTTGCGTCCGGCATTGGTGGTGATGTAAATGTGGTTGATGCAGCAAAGTGGAACATGATTGCCAGCAAGGGCGGCAGGCCTGACGCCACTTTGGACGAGATGATGTCCAAACTCACGGCCGACCAAAAAAAGCAGGCTGAGCAATTGGCAGCCGAATTTCAACCTGCCGAAGCCCCGCAATCCCTGCAATAACCACCTCGCTTTTGCAGCACTGGTCATCTGGGCCCAGCCTTGCTATGCGGCTCACACCATTTCAAGGATAAAGCCCCGTGACATCTTCTCCCATCATGACCGTTATGATCGACGCCATCCGCAAAGCCGCCCGTGGCGTGCAGCGTGACTTCGGTGAAATCGCCAATCTGCAGGTGTCAATGAAAGGGCCTGGAGACTTTGTGACGGCTGCTGACAAACGCGCGGAAAAAGTGTTGCGTGCGGAACTCAAAAAGGCCCGCCCGACCTATGGGTTTTTGGGCGAGGAAGAAGGTGAAACTGCAGGTGTCGACAAGGACAACCGCTTCATCATTGATCCGATTGATGGCACCACCAACTTCATGCACGGCATTCCGTTTTTCGCCTTGACCATTGCCTTGGAGCGCAAGGGTGAAATCGTGGCTGGTGTGACTTACAACCCGATTTCTGATGAGCTGTTTCATTCAGAAAAAGGCAGCGGCGCTTTTATCAACAACAAGCGCATGCGCGTTGCAGGCCGTCAACAATTGCATGAAGCTGTTGTGTCCACAAACATACCGCATATGGGCCAAAAAAACCACGTGGCGCACCGAAACGAAATCGCTGTTTTGCAAGCCCGCACCACGGGCATTCGCGCACTTGGTTCAACCGCCATGGAACTGGCTTACGTCGCCTGTGGCCGTCTTGATGCGGCTTGGTGTCACGATTTGAACGCCTGGGATATGGCGGCAGGCCTGTTGTTCGTGCGGGAATCCGGAGGGTTTGTGTCAAAACTCAACGGCGAAGGCGACCCGCTGAATTCAGGCGGATATCTGGCCGCAAACGCCGATTTGCTACCCTTGATGCGCAATGCTTTTGCGGATGCGAAGAAGCTGTAAACTGCGTAATCGAACGTCTTGCACTTCGCGCCACCTTCTCCATCTGCGATGGAGAAGGGACTCCAATAGTCCCCTCGCCAAACGAAGTTTGGAGAGGGTGGGGCCCGACGCTGAAAGCGTTGGGAGGGTGAGGTCCCTTTGGCGGCGCAAGTGATTATAAATGCGACCAAATTTGCAACAACCATAATTAGAAAAAAGATAATCCAATTCATAATTTATCCTGTGTTTTCATGCGCTTTCGGCCAGCCGCAAGTGATTGCGGTCGGTTAAATAATCTCGGTGGGATTTGTGGAGTATGCCTTTTCTACCCCGAAGAACCGCGCGGTGTCAAGCATTATTTTCCTGCAATAGGTTGTTTTCGCGTAAGTTCTTGTTCTGTCATTGCAAACCTGCCCAGACTCGCATATAGCAATGCCAATCCCTGACACTTATGCGTCTAAATCATCGGAGCCCCTAGGAAGGTTCTGAAGGAGCGAAATATTATGTCCCGTATCCCTTTGATGGCCAAAGCAACCGCTGTGTGGTTGGTTGAGAACACCACTGTCACCTTCAAGCAAATCGCAGAATTCTGCCATTTGCACGAATTGGAAGTGAAGGGCATTGCCGATGGCGATGTGGCCACGGGTGTACGCGGGCTTGATCCCGTCACAGGCGGACAATTGACGCGCGAAGAAATTGCCAAATCCGAAGCGAACCCCGATCACAAGATTGCGATTTTGGAATCCAAAGTTATCGATGTGAAGGTCAAGGTTTCGACGACGGGACCACGTTACACGCCGGTGTCGCGCCGTGGTGACCGTCCGGATGCCATTCAATGGCTGCTGCGTTTCCATCCTGAATTGCCGGACGCTGCCATCATGAAACTTGTTGGCACCACCAAGCACACCATCAACGCCGTGCGTGATCGCACGCATTGGAACATCCAAACCATTAAACCGGTTGACCCGGTCTCACTCGGCATCTGTACCCAGATTGCTTTGGACATGGCTGTGCAAAAAGCTTCGTCAAAATCTGGTAAAAAAGCTGTGGGTGATGGTGAAGCCTTGCGCACACTGATCCCAGCCTCAGAAGTGTCGGGCACCGAAGCTTATGCCCGCGCACAAGAAGATGCCGCCGCCGAAGCCTCGGCCAATGAGTCTTTGAGCGAAGCAGCTGACCGTCGCCAAAACGAAGATATCGATGCTGATTCCGTATTTGCCAAATTGAAGGGGCTCAAAGTCGAGGAATGAGTCTCAGTGTCCGTGGAAATTGCTGGTCGCTGTTTCCATCAATACGGACATGAAGGAAACATGGCGCGCGCGTGAGAGGGCACCCAGTGTGGTGCCCACCACATCCTTGTTGGTGAGCCAACTTGTTGCTTCACGCGTCTCATTCCAAGCTTCGACATTCAACGGCGAAATGTCTTCGATGTTGGGCGGGTAGATTGCCGTGATGCGCACACCGGTTCCCCGCAATTCCTGGCGCAGTGCATCGGTAAATCCAGTCTGGCCATGTTTTGATGCGATGTAGGCTATCGATGCACCTTGCAACGGCACGTTCTCCATGCCGCTGATCGAGACCATGTTGATGATGTCGGCTGCCGTGGATTTTTTTAAGAGTGGCAATAACCCGCGCGTCAGCAGCAGTGTTCCCGTGACATTGGCGGTGATGGTTTGGGAAATCGCATAGGCATCATGGCTGTCCATCGGGCCCGAAAGCCATGTCGCCGCGTTGTTGATCAGAATATCCAAAGGCCGGTTTTCATCGCGCCAGGATTTTGCAAACAGAGTCACTTGCGAAATATCGGCCATATCCAAGGGTGCTACATTGGGTTTGGTGCCGGTGCGCAATCTGATGGACTCCGCAAGCGAATAGAGATTTTCTGGATTGCGTCCGGATATTGTGACCTCCGCACCCATATCTGCCAAAACGACAGCGAAGGCCGCGCCAAGCCCACGACCTGCACCGGTGATGAATACGTGTTTGCCTTTGACAACATCCATCCCAGCCACTCCTCAATAAGTATCAGCAGACCTCACCATGGGCGCGAATATGGCGATGATCAATGCCGCAAGCACCGTGAGGCCCAAGCCCCATTGCAAGTTGGTGAATTCGGCGGCGATACCAATCAATGGCGGGCCTGCCAGAAAACCCGAATAGCCCATCGAGGTCACAGCAGCGATGCCACGGCCCGGTGCATCAGGTTCCAAGCGGCCACCCCCTGCGAACAACACCGGTGCCACATTGCCAATGCCAATGCCGCCGATGGCAAAAGCGATGAGCGCCATAGGTACACTCGGCACGACCAGGGCTGCTGCGGTGCCTGCAGCTGTTAACAACGCACTCCAAAACACCATGGGCACCGCGCCAAATTTTTGCCGGAGCATGTCACCCGAAAAACGCGAGATCGCCATGCCGGTTTGGTAAAAGCCAAAAGCCATGGCTGCTGTTGTGGCTTCGATGGTAAAGCGGCTTTGCAACATGAGCGCCCCCCAATCCGCCACTGAGCCTTCAATCATCAGCGCGAGGAAGCACAAAGCGCCAAGGCCAATGGTGGCTTTTGTCGGCCAAGCGAAATGCGAACCGGACAAGCCTTTGTCGACTTCTGCTGGCAAAAAATATTGCGCGCAAATCAACAAGACAATGGCGCAGAAAATGCTGATGGTGGCGAGTTGCAGCGTTGCTCCAACTTGGCTCAGCAACCACGCCCCACCAATCGTGCCAATCGCAGCGCCCACACTGAACCCACCGTGAAAGCCAGACATCACGGGCTTCTTCAAGGCTTTCTCAATGGCCAAGCCATGCGCATTCATCGCCACGTCCATTGATCCAACACAAGCACCCAGCAATGCGCCACCAAGCATGAAAAGTGGTAAAGTCGGCGCCAAGGCCGGAGCAAATAAAAATGCAGCAAAGCCCAACCCCGCCACCCAGGTGACAAAGGCGCTTCCCTTCTTGTTGATGACCGCCCCTGCAATCGGCATGGCGATGACCGCACCCACAGCAAACGACAGCAGCGCAATCCCAAACACCCCAAGCCCCGCATCCAATCGGGCTTTCGCCAACGGAATATGTGTGACCCAACCTCCCAGCAAAATGCCATGCAAAACAAAAACCGCCATGATGGCGCGGTGGGCGACGGTCGTGCTGTTCAAGATTGATTCTCCATTTTGAAGATGATGATAGTGAAGCCAACCACCTGCCGCCATGGTGTTGTCATGACCAAGCGGGTACTGAGAGGCAGGAGACATTCATGACTGTATCGCCGACGAGCAAACACGCCGTAACCTTTGTCTTCATCACAGTGTTTCTCGATATGGTGGGGTTTGGTCTGATCATTCCGGTGTTGCCGCGATTGATTGAGACGGTCGGTCGCGTTGATATCGCCGCAGCGGCGGCCATTGGCGGCTGGATGTTCTTTGCCTTCTCGCTCACTCAATTTGCCTTTGGTCCGATGATGGGCAACTTATCGGACGTTTATGGACGCAGGCCCTTGCTGCTTCTCGCGGTTTTTGGGTTGTTCATCGACTACCTGATCATGAGTTTTGCGCCGAATTTATTTTGGCTGTTTGTGGGGCGTGCCTTTGCCGGGTTTTGTGGCGCATCTTATGTGATTGCCAATGCCTATATCGCCGATGTGACGGTACCGGAAGAGCGGGCCAAGGCCTTTGGATTGATGGGGGCGGCTTTTGGTTTGGGCTTTGTTGTGGGACCAGCCCTTGGTGGCATTTTGGGGGAATTTGGGGCGCGTGTACCGTTTTATGTGGCGGCGGGTGTTTCAGCGCTCAATCTGATTTACGGATATTTCGTGCTGCCCGAAACTTTGCCGGTTGAGAAACGCCGTCGGTTTGAGTGGTTACGCGCCAACCCTTTTGGGACGTTCAAAGTATTCCAAAGTTATAAAGGCGTGACGCCGTTGTGCATTGTGATGTTTGTCTATTTCTTCGCGTCCTCAGTTTACCCCGCTATCTGGTCATTCTGGAGCATTGCGAAATTCGGCTGGAGTGAGTTGATCATCGGACTCACCTTGGCGGCCTTTGGAATCGTCACCGCTGTGTTCCAAGGCACACTCACCGGGCCTGCCGAAAAGAAATTCGGTGCCAGCAATGTAGTGCTCATCGGCCTTGCCTCATCCGTGATTGCGGTTGTTGGCTATGGCTTTGCGCCTGGCATTGTCGCTGTGGTGATTTTGTTTGTGGTGCATGGGCCGGAGGGTTTCGTGCATCCGATGCTATCGGCGCTGATGTCGAAGGCCGTGCCTGAAAATGCGCAAGGCGAATTGCAGGGCGGCATTTCATCGGTGATGGCGGTGTCTATGTTGGTGGGTACAGTATTTTTCAGCCAAGTGTTTTCATGGTTCATGCAGCCCAATGCCGTTGTGCAATCACCTGACGTGGCGATGTTCGCGGCGGCCGGGTTTCTGGCGCTGGCGATGCTGATATTTATGTGGGTGCGGGAGAAGTGAGGACTTATTCCCTCATCCGCCCTTCGGGCACCTTCTCCCGCACAAAGCGCGGGAGAAGGCTAACGCAATTGCCTTCTCCCGCACTTTTGGCGGGAGAAGGTGGCCGAAGGCCGGATGAGGGGAAACAGCGCGCTGCTATCCCCCTATTCCCTTCGCCTTCATGGCTTCGGCAATCTCCGTCAAAATCATCGGATCATCGATTGTTGCCGGCATTTTCCATTCGGCTTTGTCGGCGATTTTGCTGATGGTGCCGCGCAGGATTTTGCCTGAACGGGTTTTTGGCAGACGTGCAATTGTGATGACAGTTTTCAATGCGGCAACGGCGCCAATCTTTTCCCGCACCAGGGCGACGCATTCTTTTTCAATCACCGCAGCATCGCGATTGACGCCGGACTTGAGCACGATGAAGCCCAGTGGAATTTGGCCTTTCAGTTGATCTGCAATCCCCAGCACCGCGCATTCCGCCACGTTGGGGTGTGAGGCCAGAACTTCTTCCATGCCGCCTGTTGATAGTCGATGGCCCGCGACGTTAATGATGTCGTCGGTTCTCGCCATGATGTAGAGGTAACCATCCTCATCCATGTAACCAGCGTCAGCGGTTTCATAGTAACCCGGAAAGGTTTTGAGATAGGCTTTGCGGAAGCGTTCATCAGCATTCCACAAGGTGGGTAAGCAGGACGGCGGCAACGGCAGCTTCACGCAGATCGCCCCTAATTGTCCGCGCTTCACTTCATACCCCGCGTCATCCAGCACGCGCACGTCGTAACCCGGCATCGGCACTGTTGGGCTTCCGTGTTTAACGGGAAGCATGCCAAGTCCAACCGGGTTGGCTGCAATCGCCCAAGCTGTTTCGGTTTGCCACCAATGATCAATCACCGGAACGCCAAGTTTGCTCTCCGCCCATTTTACAGTGTCAGGGTCGGCGCGTTCGCCGGCCAGAAACAACATGCGGAAATGGCTGAGGTCATAGTTGCCGATGTGCTTGCCGTCAGGGTCTTCTTTTTTGATGGCGCGGAAAGCAGTGGGTGCGGTGAAGAGGGCCGCCACTTTGTACTCGGAGATGATGCGCCAGAAAGCACCTGCGTCAGGCGTGCCCACGGGTTTGCCTTCATACATCAAGGTGGTCGCACCAAATAACAATGGCGCGTAGACGATGTAAGAATGTCCCACAACCCAACCCACGTCAGACGCCGCCCAAAACACTTCACCGGGTTTTATGTCGTAGATGTTTTCCATGCTCCAATACATGGCCACCATATGCCCGCCATTGTCGCGTACCACGCCCTTGGGCTGGCCCGTGGTGCCGGAGGTGTAGAGAATGTAGAGCGGGTCGGTGGCTTTGACGGCGACACAGTCCACGCCGGAAGATTGCGCTGCAACCAACCCATTCCAATCCACATCGCGCCCAGACATTTCGGCAACCACTTCCGGGCGTTGCAGCAGCACAACGTGATCAGGCTTGTGTTCTGAT
Organism: Hyphomicrobiales bacterium; assembly: GCA_043756645.1. Taxonomy (GTDB): domain Bacteria; phylum Pseudomonadota; class Alphaproteobacteria; order Rhizobiales; family Aestuariivirgaceae; genus Aestuariivirga. The sequence goes on from JAYUQS010000045.1 coordinate 11,604, forward strand.
AACGCAATGGCCTCATCAATCAGCGGCTTATAGGCAATGACGCGGCCCGGTTCCAAACCACAGGATGCTGTTAAAATGGCTTTGGGCTTTGCATCATTGATGCGGGTGGCCAATTCAGTAGGGGCAAAGCCGCCGAAGACGACGGAGTGAATGGCCCCCAAGCGTGCGCAGGCCAGCATGCCAATGACGGCTTCTGGAATGTTGGGCATGTAGACAATTACACGATCACCCTTGGTGATGTTCAGGCTCGCCAAGCCAGCCGCAAATTTTGAAACGGCGTCTTGCAATTGGGCATAAGTGAACTGGCGTTTTGCGCCCGACAAAGCACTGTCAAAAATCAGAGCGAGGCGGTCGCCATGTCCAGCTGCAACATGGCGGTCCACTGCGTTCCAGCAGGTGTTACATTCTGCACCGACAAACCAGCGGTCTAAGCCGCTTGATGAATCCTGAACTTTGTCCCAAGGTTTTGACCAATCCATTGAAGCGGCGGCATTGGCCCAGAATCCTTCCGGGTCATTTTGCCAGCTTTTGTAAACATCATGGTAACGGGTCATTTCAGCATCCTTTTGGGGAAGTATTTGTAGCGTCGAATTGCCAGCGCACAAGGCTTGAGGAAACTCGTCTTTCGTCGCATGCTTGTAACCTGTCGATGGGTGGGACAATCAATATGCCAGTTTACGATCATGATCTCGAAAAGAATGCGGCCAATTATCAGCCGTTAACACCGCTGTCATTTCTAGCGCGCGCGGCGCTGGTTTATCCGGATCAGACGGCAATCATTCACGGCTCGACGCGGACAGACTACAAGCTGTTTTATGCGCGCTGCCGCAAACTGGCCTCAGCGCTGGCAAAATTGGGCTTGGTCAAAGGCGATACGGTTTCAGTGTTGCTGGCCAATACACCCGCTATGTTGGAGTGTCACTATGCTGTGCCTATGACCAAGGCGGTGTTGAACTGTTTGAACACAAGGTTGGATGCAGCAACAATAGCGTTTTCGCTGGATCATGCGGAAGTAAAAATTTTCATCGTGGATAAAGAGTTTTCAAAACTCGCAAGCGAAGCTTTGGCTTTGTGTCGCGTGAAGCCTTTGGTGATTGACTATGTCGATCCTGAATTTGACGTCGCGGGTTCTGCTGTTGGCGGGCTTGATTATGAAACACTTTTGCAAAGCGGCGATGCTGAACTTGCGTGGTCTTGGCCCGATGATGAATGGGATGCGATCACGTTGAATTATACATCTGGCACTACGGGTAACCCGAAAGGTGTGGTGTATCACCACCGCGGTGCTGCACTTTTGGCGCAAGGAAATATTCTCACGGCGTCGATGCCGAAGCATTCGGTCTATCTTTGGACTCTCCCGATGTTTCATTGCAACGGTTGGTGCTTTCCGTGGTCGCTGTCGGTGAATGGCGGCACGCATGTGACTTTGCGTTGGGTGCGTGCTCCGGCCATTTGGGCGGCATTGGATGATCATAAAGTGACACATCTTTGTGGCGCTCCGATTGTGATGTCGACAATTTTGAATGCTGCGCCCGAAGACAAACGCAGTCTTTCGCAAAAAGTTGAATTCTTCACCGCCGCCGCTCCGCCACCGGAAGCTATTTTGGCTGCGATGGCAGAAGCTGGTTTTAATGTCACTCATCTTTATGGTCTCACTGAAGTTTATGGCCCTGCTGTTGTGAATGACTGGAAATTGGAATGGAATGAGTTGGATGGAGCCGCACAAGCCGCATTGAAGGCCCGCCAAGGTGTGCGCTACGCCGCACTTGAAGACTTGGCGGTCTTAGACCCGGAAACCATGCTACCCGTCAAAGCCGATGGCAACAGTTTGGGCGAAGTCATGTTCCGCGGCAATGTTGTGATGAAGGGCTACCTGAAAAATCCCAAAGCGACCTCCGATGCTTTTGCAGGCGGATGGTTTCACTCCGGTGATTTGGCTGTGGTCCATCCTGATGGTTACATTCAACTCAAAGACCGCTCAAAAGACATCATCATTTCAGGTGGAGAGAACATTTCCTCAATTGAAGTTGAAGACGCGCTTTATAAGCATCCGGCAGTTCTGGCGGCCGGTGTGGTTGCAAAGTTTGATGAGACGTGGGGCGAAACGCCTTGCGCATTTATTGAATTGAAACCCGGTGCCGAAGTGACAAGTGCGGAAATCATCGCATGGTGCCGCAGCAAGCTTGCAGCGTTTAAAGTTCCGCGCCATGTGATGTTCGTAGAGATACCGAAAACCTCCACCGGCAAAATTCAGAAATTCAAATTAAGGGATATGGCTAAGTAATGATCAGACATACAGTTGTTTTCACGCTGAAACATGCAGCAGGCTCAGCTCCAGAAAAAATGTTTCTCGAAGCCGCCGATGTGTTGGCGGATATTCCCGGTGTCGAAAAATTTGAAAAGCTTAGACAAACAAGTTTGAAAAATGACTATGCTTTTGGCTTTTCAATGGAGTTCGGCAATCAAGCCGCATATTCAACTTACAATGATCACCCATGGCATGTCGCTTTTGTAAATGACCACTGGATTCCCGAGGTCGCGAAATTCATGGAAATTGACTACGTCGCATTATGAGATTGGAGAACATCAAATATCTGGCGCGGGCCTACGACGAGGCGCTCAACTGGTTTGTTGATGTACGTCGTTCCGAATTGCGCGAAGTCATGCGATTAAAGCGGCTACGGTTTGAATAGGCTCCCTAAATTCCGTCACTCCCGCGCAGGCAGGAATGACGAGGAACCGCTCTAAGCGAAACCAAACGTTGGCTTCAAGCTGCAACCTGTCTCGCGCTTTGCAGCCTTGTAATTTCGTCTTTTATTCGGAGCTTTTTGCGCTTGATGGCGGCGATTTCGGCGTCGCTTGAGGCGGGATGGGCAATTTCTTCCGCCAAGTCTGATTCCAATGCACGATGTTGTACGAGCAGGTCTGCTAGGGATGATGACATTGATGTCCTCCAGTTTAAAACGAGGGCCGACACTCAATTACAAGCGCAACGCACTATGACATTATCATGACATAGAAATGGGGGCTTGTCGAATGCTCTTCCAAGTCATAGTTGAAGACAAGGTTTCGTCGAGGGTAAGCTATGGATGCTGTGCAACAAGTTCAAATGCGGGTGAAACTGCGCCAACTTGAACAAGAACATGCCGACATGGATGCGGCGATTACGGCGTTGGAACATTCCGGCACCAGTGACCAATTGCAACTGCGTCGCTTGAAGAAAATCAAACTTGGGCTGAAAGATCAGATCATCTCGATCGAGAACTTGCTCATTCCCGATATTATCGCCTAAGGGAACGTCATGACCGTACCTGTCGCCATCATCATGGGTAGCCAGTCTGACTGGGCTACGATGAAACACGCCTCGGATGTGTTGCACGCTCTTGCCGTGGAACATGATGTCAAAATCATATCCGCGCATCGCACACCGGATCGGCTTTACGATTTTGCCAAAGGGGCCAAAGCTGCCGGCTTCAAAATCATTATTGCGGGTGCCGGTGGTGCAGCACATCTGCCAGGCATGGCCGCTGCTATGACACCGCTTCCGGTGTTTGGCGTGCCCGTGGAATCAAAAGCTTTGTCGGGCCAAGATTCGCTGTTGTCGATTGTTCAAATGCCGGGTGGCATTCCGGTCGGCACTTTGGCCATTGGCAAAGCAGGTGCCATGAATGCCGGGCTGCTGGCAGCAAGTGTACTTGCTTTGAATGACGAAAAACTGGCGGCACGTTTGGATGCTTGGCGCGCAAAACAGACTGCCAGTGTGGCGCTTGTTCCCAAGGATGAGTCGTGACGGCGCTTCCTCCCGGTTCGACCATTGGAATTCTAGGTGGTGGCCAATTGGCCCGCATGTTGACACTGGCTGCGGCACCACTGGGTTTAAAGTGTCATATTTTTGCGCCAGAAGCTGACAGTCCGGCATTCCAAGTGTCATCCAGTCAAACAGTTGCAGCTTATGACGACAAGCCAGCGCTCAGCGCTTTTGCAAGCGCAGTCGATGCTGTGACGTATGAATTCGAAAACGTGCCGGTTGAAACTGTATCATTTCTTGAAAACCTCGTACCGGTACGGCCGGGATCAAAAGCCTTGGGCGTGGCGCAGGATCGCATTCAAGAAAAAACATTGGCCCGCGCATTGGGGGCTTTGACAGCAGAGTTTTCAGCTGTTGCATCTCTCGTTGAATTAGAGGCTGCCGTCGCGAGACAAGGCGCACCTGGCATACTGAAAACCACGCGCATGGGTTATGATGGCAAAGGCCAAGCCAAAATTCTGTCTTCCGCCAATGTCCCGGCAGCTTGGGCTGCCATGAAAAATCAATCGTCCATTTACGAGTCCTTTGTCAGTTTTAACTGTGAAGTGTCCGTGCTGGTGGCGCGTGGGCTGGATGGCAAAGTGGCTTGCTTTGATGTCACAGAAAATGTGCATCGCAATCATATTCTCCACACGTCCACTGTTCCCGCCCGGATTTCACCAGAACTGGCCGCCGAGGCTGTTTTTGTAGCTCAGCGCATGGCAGAGGCCTTGGATTACGTTGGCGTGATGGGGGTTGAATTTTTCGTGGGTGATGATGTGCTTTACGTCAATGAAATCGCACCGCGCGTGCATAATTCCGGCCATTGGACTCAGACTGCCTGTGTCGTCTCGCAGTTTGAACAACATATGAGGGCCGTTGCGGGATGGCCCCTCGGTTCCACGCGGCGGCATTCTGATGCTGTGATGACCAATGTTTTGGGTGACGAAAGCCATGACTGGGCCGCTCTGGCTGGCGAAGCTGGCGCAGCAATTCACCTCTACGGCAAAGCGGAGGCCCGGGAGGGGCGGAAAATGGGGCATATCAACCGGATTCACCCTCGACAGGCTTAATTCCTTGTGATATCGACGCGGCCAAATTTGTTAGAGGACGCCATTTTGCAAGTAGTCGTACGTGATAATAACGTTGATCAAGCCTTGAAAGTCTTGAAGAAGAAAATGCAACGCGAAGGCATTTTCCGTGAATTGAAAATGAAGGACGCCTTCGAAAAGCCGTCCATCAGAAAAGCCCGCGAACAAGCAGAAGCTGTAAGCCGTGCCCGCAAGGCGATGCGCAAGAAGATGCAACGTGAAGGCTTGTTGCCGATGCCAAAGAAGGTGGAACGCCCCACCCGTGGCGGCCCTGGTGGATCATCGCGCGGCGGCATGTAAAATTTACAACTGAGAATTCAAGGCCGCGCAACGTCTACGCGGCTTTTTTAGATTGTATCTGATTGGCTTTGTGTTCCACCAAAGGGACCTCATCCGTCTCGCGCTTTGCGCGATCCACCTTCTCCATTTTCAATGGAGAAGGGACCAGCCGCAAATTTTTTGTCCCTTCTCCATTGAAAATGGAGAAGGTGGATTGCGCTGCAAGCGCAAGACGGATGAGGTCCCTTTGGTGCTGCAATCATTACTTCCACTTACACTGTCAGAATGATTTTTCCTGTGTGCACGCTTGACTCCATCATGCGATGGGCTGATGCGGCTTCAAGCAATGGAAAGGTCGCATGCACAATTGGCCTGCATTTTCCCTCTGACAGGAGTGGCCAAACTTTCTGTTCAAGTTCTTTTGCGATTTCAGCTTTTTGCGCGACGGTGCGCGGGCGTAATGTGGAGCCTGTGAAAGTGAGGCGTTTCAGCATGATGGGCAAAAGATCGATTTCAATTTTCGAAGCCCGCTGGAACGCAATTTGTACGATGCGGCCTTCCATGGCCATGACTTTGAAGTTTCGCGCCACGTAGTCGCCGCCTACCATATCAAGCACCAAATCTGCTTGCAGGCCACGTTCTTTCATCACCTCTACAAAATCCTGGGTGCGATAATTGACGGCAACTTCGGCGCCCAAGTTTAAACACGCCGCACATTTTTCGTCGCTGCCCGCAGTGGCAATAATTTTTGCACCGAAGTGTTTGGCCAACATGATGGCTGTTGAGCCTATGCCGCTGGTGCCGCCGTGAACCAAGAATGTTTCACCCGCATGCAAACGCCCGCGCTGAAACACATTGGTCCACACAGTGAAATAGGTTTCGGGCAAACCTGCCGCTTCGATCAGGCTCATGCCCCTTGGAACCGGCAAAGTATTGTCTTCTGCAGCCGCACAATATTCAGCATAGCCGCCACCCGGCACCAATGCGCAAACCTTGTCGCCGAGACGATAGCGCTCCACCCCCTGCCCTAGCGCAACCACTTGGCCAGCCACTTCCAAGCCCGGCGTTGATGGCGCACCGGCTGGTGGAGGGTAACCACCAAGACGCTGTAAAATATCGGGCCGGTTTACACCTGCAGCTGCGACTTTGATCAAGACCTGTCCCATTGCGGGATCAGGTTTTGTGATTTGCACCGGCACCAATACGTCAGGTCCACCTGGCTCGCGAATGGCTATTGCTGTCATATTGGTCATTGTTATTCTCCCTCGGGCTTGCCGACATGCTTAACATGCGGCAGCATAGTATGGAAACAAAGGTGCGCCAAAATGAACCTCGATGATCTGCCCAAACCGAAACATGAACATGTGCTTGGAGAGAACCTTGAAGCCATCAGTCTGGATGAGCTGAACCTGCGGGTGAAGCTGTTATCGCAAGAAATAGAACGCATAGAAGCCGAAATTTCCCGCAAGCAAGTTTCACGTTCAGCTGCGGATGCCTTCTTCAAAAGTTAACAATCATTAAGAAACGACGTGTTTTTGAATGAATTTACCGTTGTGCGGGGTTGTGGCTTTAAGACTTTGGTAATCGTTAACGTTTACTATGATTTTTGTCCGGAGAGATCTGGATGTCTTTGAGTGGTTTCTGTCCACTCTGTTTGACGCCTCCCTGTTAGAAACTCAAAGCCGCGTTTTCGCGGCTTTTTTTTGGCCTCAAACTTGCTCCACAATTATTTGATGACAATGAATGTATCGACTTGACCTTGGCTGCCGACTGCATAATATCTTTATTGGTGCTTAAAGTTTGAGTAATGTGAGTAGGGAAATATTAACCATGCGTGATCAACGCAACACGGCCAACAGCAGCACTGTTAATTTCTTTTCAAAATTCCAAGGCACGGAACAGTTTGAAAGAATCTTCAAAGAAGGCATGGGCCTGGTTGAAGAGACCGCAAATTATTTAGACGGCCAAGGCCGCGTTGATAGCCGGGTATTAGACCGGCCAAGCACCATTGCTTATGCAACAGAGAGCATGCGCCTCACCACACGTTTGATGCAGCTTGCGTCATGGTTACTTTTGCAACGTGCCATCAGCGCTGGCGAGGTTTCCGATCAAGATGTATCGCGTGAAAAAAACCGCGTCAGCCTGAGCGATATTGGTGAAGGCAACAAGATTCCGGGATCTGACAATTTGCCGGAAGGCTTGGTTGAACTGGTTACACGATCACTGCGCCTGCATGAGCGTATCGTTGTCATTGATCAAATGATTGTTGGCAAAGCCGAAGTTGCTGCCGCCAATGAAAACCCTGTGGCCATGCAAATGGACCAATTGGCAAGAGCTTTCGGCGGGCGGTAATCTCGCTTCATCCTAATATCCGATCTATCTCAGCAAGCTCGTCCCGCGAAAAATCTGGGCGCGATAAGCTTGTTACTGCTTCATCAATTTGCGCGATGCGACTGGCACCCATTAGGGCCGATGTAACCTCGGCCTTGCGCAGTACCCATGCAAATGCCATTTGCGCCAAAGATTGACCGCGCTGGTGCGCCATGTTGTTCAGCGCTGAAGTCCGGCGGATAACGTCAGATGTGATGTTTTCCTTTTTCAAAAAATGACCGATGGTGGCTCGACTGCCTTCGGGAATACCATTCAAATATTTATTGGTCAGCAAGCCTTGTGCCAGTGGCGAGAATACGATTGACCCCATACCTTCGTGGGCCAGCGCATCAAACACGCCTTCGCGTTCAGGTTCTCGTTGCAACATGTTGTAGCGCGGTTGATGGATGATACATGGCGTGCCGAGACTGCGGAGTATTTGCGCGGCGCGGCGGGTGGCATCTGCGGGGTAATTTGAAATGCCAACATAAAGTGCGCGACCAGAACGAACGGCGGTGTCGAGTGCCCCCATGGTTTCTTCCAGTGGTGTGACGGGGTCGTAGCGATGGGAATAGAAAATATCGACGTAAGGCAGACCCAATCGTTTGAGTGATTGATCCAAGCTGGCCAACATATATTTGCGCGAGCCCCATTCTCCATAAGGGCCGTCCCACATGTGGTAGCCTGCTTTGGTGGAAATGATAAGTTCATCACGGTGGGCTACAAAATCGGATTTTAGTATTTCGCCAAATGCGGTTTCTGCTGAGCCTGGCGGCGGGCCGTAATTGTTGGCGAGATCAAAATGTGTGATGCCCAAATCGAAAGCGCGGCGACACAGAGCGCGTTTGTTTTCAGGATCAGCATCGTTGCCAAAGTTGTGCCATAGCCCCAGCGATATTGCAGGAAGCAAAAGACCACTGCGGCCACACCGATTGTATTTCATGGCGTCACTTCATCAATGCCCGTGCTTCATCCGGCCCCAATGGTGCCGGGCGTTTGCAAGTGGATTTCAGTTTCACAACCTTATGCGATGTGCCGGACTCCATCATCGCCGTCATGACTTCAACGACATGAGCAACGAGCGAAATATCGGTGCGGGCCAATTTCTTTTTCTTGATGGCACTGGCCATGTCGGCCAAGCCCGCACAGCGATAATTCGCCCAGATTACATCCGTCTGGCTGTTGGCATGGCCCCAATTGTTTTTGCCAAAAGGATGATCCCAGGCTTTCAAGGCTTTGGGCGTTTGATCACTGCCCGCCACCATGACGTCACCACCGAAGAAGTTTGGATCTGGCACGAACATCGCACCGGTTTGGCCATAGAGTTCCATGTTCTGATGTTTATGCGCCCACACATCCCACGACAATGAGACGGTAACGCAAGCACCCGTCGCGAATTCCAACAACGCGTGATAGGTCGTTGGAATCTTGACCTTCAGCTTTTCACCGTTGCGTGGATTTTTTGGCTGGCTGTTGATCACGCGCTCTTTACGGCCTGTTCCCAGCATCGCTGAAACGCGCTTTACCGGTCCGATCAAGTTGATCAAGTTGGTGATGTAATAAGGGCCCATGTCCAAGACCGGGCCGCCGCCGGGTTGGAAGAAAAAGTCGGGGTTGGGGTGCCACATTTCCATGCCGGGGCCCATGAAATGACAGGTGCCGGAAACAATCTTGCCAATGTCGCCAGCGTCAATGGCAGCGCGGGCTTGCTGATGAGACGATCCCAAAAAAGTGTCCGGGGCCGAACAGACGCGCAGTTTTTTCTTCGCAGCGTATTTTTGCAAAGCGAGTGCATCTTTGTAGGACAGCGTCATTGGCTTTTCGGAATAGACATGCTTACCCGCATCCAAGATTTGCTTCGACACTTTGTAGTGCGTGGCGGGCACGGTGAGGTTCACGACAATATCGATGTCGTCTTGTTTCAACAGGTCTTTCACTGTGTGGGCGCGCACACCAAATTCGGCGGCGCGGGATTTCGCAGCGGCCATGTTGATGTCGGCCACTGCTTTTACTTCAATGTCTTTGAACAAGTTTGAAAGCTTCAAATAAGCCCAAGAAATATTGCCACAGCCAATAATGCCGACGCCGAGTGTTTTGTTCATGATGTTTGCCTCTTACTGTTTCTTGCAAAAATTAATCGACGCCTTGGCCCAGGCCGCCACATCTTTCGGGTTGTCATGTTCCATCACATAGGTCAGGCAGTTGGTTTCTTCTCGCAGCACCTTGAAAATCTCCGGCCACTTGACAGTGCCTTTGCCCACATCGCACCAGCCATCTTGATCAAGGTTTTTACCTTTTTCAGCGATGTCCTTCACGTGTGCCGAGGTGATGCGGTCGCCATAAGCCTTCAACCATTTCAACGGGTTTTGTTTGGCGCGGGCAATCCATGCCACGTCAACTTCCCAGTTCAACAATTCGCTGCCTTCAAAAATACGCTCATGCGGTGTCGAACCGTCTTTCAGTTTTACAAATTCAAAGTCGTGGTTGTGCCAGCCGAAGATATAACCTTCGTCACGGTATTGTTCAGCCACCGCACCCAGACGCTGGCCAAATTTTTTCCAGCCGGCACCGGTTTTGGGGCGTTGGTCGGGCAGGATGTAGGGGCAATAGAGGGCGCGCATGCCAAGGGTTTTGGCGATGTGAAGAACCTTCTTCTTTTCCTTCTCGAACATTTCGATGGGGAAGAAGTGACCGGACGGCATGGTGAGACCGTGCTTGTCGAGGAGGTCGCGGAACTTTTCGGGATTTTCATAGTTGCCGCCGAAGCCTTCAACTTCCTTGTAACCAGACTTCGCCACCATGGCGATGACGTCTTCCCAAGGCATGAAGTTTCGGGCGGAATAAAGTTGGAATGACATACGTTGTGGCATTGGGTGGCCTCCTCAATGAGATGATGAATACAGATCGCGGATAACGAGCGTGTCTTTGGCACGCGTGAGATCAACGGGGTTGTCGGGGGTAAAAGTGATGGTGATGGTTTCGCCTGCAAGCAGGTCAAAGGCGTTATCGGAGAAGTGCCCTGCCACATCGCATTCGAGTGCAACATAGAGGGCGAGATTTTTTGCAGAAATCTTGATCGATAGTCCGCTATCATTTTTGGTGACGGTGCTGCTCAATCCGGGACTGGGCAACTCCATATGTTTGTATGGCATGGGAGCGAGATGGCTGCGGCGCTTCACACCTTGCTCATCCGTCCAACTTACAAACAGCACTGTTTCCTGCCGGTAGTTCCGGCGGTCAAGTCTTGTCAATTCCTGACCGTCTCCGATCAAGGTGTGTTTCTGCTGGTAAAGCGTTGTTTTTGCACCGTGAACGGACACTGCAACAACTTCAACCTCGGTCTCAAAGGCTTCAGGTAAATCGTGAACGGCGGAGATGATAATGTCATCCCCTGCGATCCGTGCGGTGACCAAAACCGGCGCATAAAAGTGCCGTGCCATGTAATGCAACAGCTTCCATGAACCGCCATGATCCAAGCCTGACCATGAGGCTACAGGCCATGTGTCGTTCAGCTGCCAATATAAAGTGCCCATGCAGTGAGGTTTCAGTGAGCGCCAGTATTCCACCGCCATTTTCATGGCGAGGCCGTGTTGGACTTGCGAGAGATAAACGAAATTTCCGAAATCCATAGGGAAACGGAAATTGCGGAACATGGTTTCGGCGATGCGCGCATTGCCACCCTTGTTGCGCTGGTGATGCTCCATCACGGCGGAGGAGATGTTGAGGTCTTCTTCGGACTCTGAAAATTCTTTAATCAATCGCAGCGACGGGAAAGACTGAAAACCAAACTCGGAACAGAAGCGCGGCTTCACATCATAATAGTGTTCAAAGTCCCTGCCCTCATGCCACACCGACCAGAAATGCATGTCACCCTTCGAGTCATCATGCCACGTGTCACCGAAATCAAGAATGCCGGGGGAGGGGGAGGAAGGCCACCAGATGGCGTTGGGGTCAGCTTGTTTCAAGGCTCCTTCAATGATGCGATTGAGGCGGTCATAATTTACCAAATAGCGATCACGGTTTTTACGTGATTCCTCAAACCATGTGAGGGCACCCAACAACTCATTATCACCGCACCAAACTGCAATACAGGCATGATGTTGAAGGCGCGTAACCTGATTTTGAACCTCAGCTACAACTTCTTCTAAGAAAACATCCGTCGAAGGATATAGCGAACAGGAAAACATAAAATCCTGCCATACCAACAAGCCGAGTTCGTCACAGATGTCGTAGAAAAAATCCTTCTCGTAATACCCACCGCCCCAGACGCGGATCATATTCATGTTCGCGTCTTTGGCAGCTTGCAGAAGTTTGCGTGTCAATTCAGGTGTTGCGCGAGACGGCAAAGCTTCAGCGGGAAGCCAGTTTGCGCCTTTGCAAAAAACCTCTCGACCATTCACTTTAAAAGCGAATCGCGAACCCGTTTCATCTTTGTCGGTGATAAGTTGGAGTTTGCGCAGGCCAATTTTGCGATGTTCAATCTGGTCACCGCACCGCACTGTGAGTTCATAAAAATCCTGTTTACCCTGCCCCATCGGCCACCAAAGTCTGGGGTTTGGAATATGGAAGTGAGTGCGATGACAATTCCAGCCAGCGTCGTCCTCTTGCATGATTTCGTGTGTACGACCATCCAAGGTCACGGAATAATGGACTTGCCCGCTACTACCAACTGTGGTTTCTATATTCACAGTCACATCAACTGTGCCATCTTCATTGTGTGTCTGTTCAAGAACAACGTGATCAATGGAAACAACTTTGCGATGTCGAAGTTCAAAATTTCCGCACAAACCAAACGGAACAATCGCCAAATTCCAGTCCCAACCAAAATGACATTGGGGCTTTCGCAACATGTTGCCGTTGGGGATTGGATTGTTGCTGATGCTGTAGGGAATGTAGAATGGTTGTGCAGCCTGCTTTTCGTTGGCGGCTCTAGTGTTGGAGTGCAGTGTAACTTCGACTGTATTTTTTCCAATGCGAAGCGCTTTTGTAACATAAGGCTGGTAGCGCCTGAAGCAGTTTTCGGCTTTCAGAACTTCAACGCCGTTCACTTTGACGGTGGCCACGGTGTCGAGGTAGTCGATATCGAGATGGTACTTCCCACTCTCAATCGTCTCGAGCTGAAACGTCTTCGTCGCCACCCATTCCTCGTCTGCCACCCAGCGGCAGGCCAACTCGTTCACACCCTTATAGGGATGCGGGATTTGGCCTGCTGCGATGAGGGCCGAATGCACATCACCGGGGACGGGATAGTCCACTGTGATGTTACGGGCAGTGCATGAGAGCTGCCATGTGCCTGCGAGGTTGAGGGTTGTCATGATATGGGGAGTGTGCGGATACACCCCCTCCCCCCTTCGGGGTACTCCCCCGGCTGCGCCAAGGGAGAAAGGGTTTTCTCCCTTACGCGAAGCGTGGGGGAGTACGGCAAAGCCGGGAGGGGGTGTCGCAACACGCTCAAGTTTCCTTGCTAAATCCGGTCCGTCGTCGCTTCATCAAAGATCGACGCCAGATTGATGCGGAAGCGGACTTTTACTTTTTGTCCCGGTACGAAACTCTCGTTGGATTCAACACGGGCGGAAATGGTTTGTCCCTCAACTTTGAGCCAGATCAAGGTGTCGGCACCCATGGGTTCGACGATATCCACAACGGCTGGATATTCTGCTGTGGCCCCTTCTTCGGCGCCACCATTGACGCGGATGTGTTCAGGGCGCACGCCGAGTGTCGCGGCTTTGGCTGACAGAGGCGCGTCTGCCTGGTAGGCCTTTAAAGGGATTGAGAGGCTGCCGAGTTTAAAGGCGGCTTTGGCACCTGCGCCTTCGATATTGCCCTTCAAGAAGTTCATCGACGGCGAGCCGATGAAGCCTGCGACGTAGAGGTTGTTCGGCTTGTTATAAATTGTTTGCGGCGCATCCAATTGTTGGATGGTGCCGCCGCGCATCACCGCCACACGGTCCGCCAAGGTCAAGGCTTCGATCTGATCGTGGGTGACATAGATCATGGTGTTGCCAAGCGTCTGATGCAGGCGCTTGATTTCGACGCGCAGTTCGGCGCGTAGTTTGGCATCGAGGTTCGATAGTGGTTCGTCAAACAGGAACACGTCAACGTCCCGTACCAGCGCACGGCCGATAGCGACGCGTTGACGTTGCCCGCCTGAGAGTTGTGAAGGTTTGCGTTCCAACAACGGTTGGATTTGCAGAATTTCAGAAGCGCGGGCCACGCGCTTATCGATCTCGGCTTTGTCCATGCCGGACACACGCAGGCCGAAGGATAGATTTTTCTCCACCGTCATTTGCGGATAAAGCGCATAGGATTGGAACACCATGCCGATGCCGCGATCTTTGGGTTCTTCCCAAGTGACATTCTTGCCTTTGATAAAGACCTGGCCTGCTGTTGGTTCGAGAAGACCAGCAATACAGTTCAACAGAGTAGACTTGCCACAACCGGATGGCCCCAGCAGCACGATGAATTCACCATCGGCGATATCAAGGTCCAGCGATTTCAACACCTGCAACGCGCCATAGCTTTGGGCAAGCCCACGCACCGAGACTGAGGGTTGGTCAATTTTTGCATGCATGTTCATAGTCTCAACCCTTCACAGCGCCGGCCGCAATGCCGCGCACGAAATATTTGCCGGAGAAGAAATAGATTAGGAGTGGCACCAATCCGGTAAGGATGGTGGCGGCCATATCGACGTTGTATTCTTTGACACCCTGCCCGGTGTTGACGATGTTGTTGAGCTGCACCGTCATCGGGTAATTGGTGGGGCCAGCGTAAATCACGCCGAAGAGGAAGTCGTTCCAAATGCCTGTCACCTGCAAAATGACAGCAACCGTCATGATCGGCACCGCCATGGGCAGGAAGACTTGAAACAGAATGCGCCAATAACCTGCACCATCAACACGGGCGGCTTTGAACAATTCTTGCGGCAGCGAAGCGAAGTAGTTTCGGAACAAAAGCGTCAACAACGGCAGGCCGAAGATGGTGTGCACCAAGACCACGGCGGGAAGTGTCGAAAATATGCCAAGCCAGCGCGTGATGATGACGATGGGGTAGAGCATCACCACATAGGGGATGAAGCTGGCCAACAAGAGAATGGTGAAAAAGGCTTCCGAATATTTAAAAGGCCAATTGGCCAGTGAGTAACCCGTCACACAGGCCACAGCGATGGAGACGATGACGGATGGCACTGTGATTTTCAATGAATTGATGAAGCCCGGTTTGATGCCTTCACAATAAAGCCCGGTGCAAGCCTGGCTCCAGGCCTTGATCCAAGGTGCAATGGTCAGATTGTTGGAGGGTGTGAACAGATTGCCCTCGCGGATGGCATCAAGATCTTTCAGGGACGTTATGACCATGATGTAAAGCGGGAACAGGAAGAACACGCAGCACAGAATCAACACGCCATAAACAATGGCGCGCGGCAGTGTGATGAACTTCTTTGGCTTTGGTCCTGATGGGCCTTCAAAAACTGTTGTGACACTCATGATTATTGACCCTTCTTGCCAAATTCCATCCGGATCCAGGGGATCAGAATAACGGCCATCGACAGCAGCATGATGGTGGATGCCGCAAGTGACTGGCCAAGGTTGGCGGTAAAGTTTTGATAGATGTAACGCGACGGCACGTCGGACGACACGCCGGGGCCGCCATCTGTTGTGGCCAGCACCAAATCATAAATGCGGATGGCACCTGATGCAACGAACACGAAAGTTGTGACCAATACCGGCTTCATCATCGGCAACACGATTTGCAAATAGGTGCGCCAGGTTGGAATGCCGTCGATCTTGGCGGCTTTCCAAATTTCTTCATCGATGCCGCGAAGGCCTGCCAACATCAATGCCATGACAAAGCCCGTGCCTTGCCAAACACCCGCAATGACGATGGCATACATCACCATTTTTTGGTCGGCGATCCAGCCGAAGGAGAAGCTTTCCCAGCCCAAACCCCTAACGGCTTTTTGCAAGCCATATTCCGGCGAAAATATCCACGCCCAGACGTGACCTGTCACGATGAAGGAGAGTGCGAAGGGATAAAGATAAATGGTGCGGAACACGCCCTCGGCGCGGATTTTCTGGTCCATCAACACCGCGATCAAAAAGCCGAGTATCATGACAATCGTGATGAAGCAAACAGCGTAAGTTACAACGTTGGGAAAAGACCCCGAACATTTCAACTGCCACGCAGCGCTACCAATTTCGCTGAGGGCCGGGCAATCCATCCAGCGGCTGGTGTTGAACAGGCGCGTGTAATTTGCAACACCGTTGAACTTGTCCCACCATTCAGCCGGCGTGAACAGTGGCAAAACTTTCATCGAGGTTAATGAGAACAGGATCACCCATAAGGTGCCGCCTACAAATACAAACAAGGCAATCAAGATCATGGCGAAAGAGCCAAACTTTGATTGCTGGTTTTCGTAAGGTGCAAACCAAGGCACGAGGCTGAGGGGAACGACGATTGAGAGTAATCCCAAAATCAACGCGAATGAAGAACCAGCAAAAGCTTCCGACCCTGATACCTTTAAGACGATGAGAAACAGTGCAAGAATTGCCGCAAGATAAATGGCTTTGTAGCTAAACTTGCGAAATGGAATGTCGAGCAGTGCAAGCGCTATGCCTGCCAATACGACAAAAAATGTTGCACCGGCCACCCCGCTGAAAACAGTCCAAGGGGACCAGCCGAAGCCCAAAAAAAATGCCACACTGGCGGCAACTGCAAACGTCGTGTCATGGGTACGCCGCGCCGCGTTTGTCGTTTCGAAACTGTCTTGTAACGCGCGCTTCCCAAATAGAGCTGCCGCATAAACAAGAGCAGCCAATGCCAGAAGCTTCAGTGTGAAAAAGGCGAGATCAAAAAACAGAGCGCTGCCGCCAACATGCTTTTTGACTTCAACAAACCACCCAGTGTGCTCAAACACGCCATAGGCCAAAAGGCCGAGGATGGCAGCGAGCGCGGTTGCTATTGAGTAAACAATGACCGCAGGTATGCGATCTCGAGTGAAGACGTAACGCGGATTCAAAGAGGCTGTTGCCATGTCCTGAATTTGCTTTCGAAATATCCAAAATTGAAAAACGAGTTTCAACGTCCAGGAGTGTTCATATTCCTCCCAAACTCGTCATCCCGGCGAAGGCCGGGATAGGGCTTTCACGCCTGAAGAATGTAACTAGCCTCGTCCCGGCCTACGCCGGGATGACGGAATATGAGGAAAGAGCATCAATTCAATTAAGAGAAAACACTCCCCGCATTGCTGCGGAGAGTGCATTTCAATCCGAAAACTTACTTCGGAGCGTTCTTGATGATTTCAGCGAACTTGGCTTGCGTATCAGCAGCGGTCAAAGCTGGATCAGCCATGAATGCTGTGAACAGATCGTTGATCTGGTTCAGCGAGTCACGGTCAATCATTTGAACGTCGTTCGGGAACACGGCGGTTGAACCGTCAAGAATGGCCAAGCCCTTCTTCATGCAGTCGTTGGCAGCGCCCAAGTCAACGTCGGCACGCATTGGCAGTGAGCCCTTCTTCAAGTTGAAGGCCACTTGCACTTCCTTGGTCACCAAGGTTGCGGCCATCTTCTTTTGAGCAGCGGTCACTGCTGGATCTTTGTTCTTCGGGAAATAGAACACGTCACCGCCTGTGTTCAGTACGGGCGTTACACCCAGACCCGGCAAGCAGTCATAGTCCTTACCAGCAACAAGGTTGGCAACAGCGAATTCGCCGCCTGCCCAGTCACCCATGATGTTCGCACCAGCTTTACCTTGGATAACCAAAGCGACGGCTTCATTCCACTGTGGAACCATCTTGTCGGCAGGTACGAAAGTGCGCACTGCGGCAAGAGCGTCAAATACTTTTGTGAATTCTGGTCCGGAGGCGAGTGCCACGTCACGGTCCTTGTAAACCTTCACAAAGTTTTCAACGCCAGCAAGCGCCACGAGAACGTCGTTCACGAGCAGACCAACAGGCCAGCCTTGAGCGAGTGACAAAGGCTGAATGCCCTTGGCTTGCAAGGCTGGAGCGGCAGCCACCATTTCAGCCCAGTTTTGTGGAGGTGCAACGCCCGCATCTTCATAAACCTTGCGGTTGGTCCACATCCATTGGGCCGAGTGCAGGTTTACAGGAACGCAATAGACTTTGCCGTCCTTGGTGCATGATTCAAGCTGTGAAGCTGGACGCAAAATCTTGGCCCATTCACCAGCTGTTGCAACGTCGGTGATGTCTTCGAGAAGGCCAGCAGCGATCAGTTCGTCAGCGTCTTTGCCGGGGTTCAACTGGGTTGCACCCATTGGGTTGCCACCGAGAATGCGCGAGATGATGATGGGTCGGGCAACGTCGCCTGAACCAGCAATAGCGCCGTCAACCCACTTGTCGCCCGAGGCATCAACAGCCTTGGCGAATTCAGCAACGGCAGCAGCTTCACCACCGGATGTCCACCAATGTGTGACTTCCAGGTCAGCCGAATAGGCAGCGCCTGCGCTGAGCATTGAAGCTGATAATGCAATTCCGGCGATAAATTTCTTAAGTCCCATGACAGTTTCCTCCCTTGTCTTATTTGGGTAGCCGGAAAGCTAGACAAGTTTTTTCGGTTTTGCAACGTTTCAAAGATATTTATTTCGAGACTCGAAATGCTGCATTGCACAATGGTTTTTCAAGACTTGAAACGATTCAAAAAACTGTTAGCCTGCTGTGATGGACAATTCAGCAGACAAGCGCCCGACATTGAAGTCGCTGGCCGAAATTACCGGTCTCGGCATTTCGACGGTGAGCCAGGCTTTGCGCAATAGTCCAGTCATTGCTGAAGAAACCCGCAAACGGGTACAACTTGCAGCGCAACAAGCCGGCTATCGGCCCAACCGTGCCGGAGTGCGTTTGCGTACCGGCAAAACCAATGTCATCACAGTTGTGCTCAATCCGCAAGATGAGGGATCAGGCTTCTTCGCGGATTTGGTGTTTGGCATTTCGAGCGGACTTGCCGGCACGCCTTATCATCTCGTGGTCACGCCTTATTCGCTCGAAGATCCGATGGTACCGATCCGCTACATCGTCGAAACCGCTTCTGCTGACGGCGTGATCATGTCACGTGCGCAACCACAAGATCAGCGCGCACGCTATCTGTACGAAAACAACATCCCTTTCGCCACACATGGCCGCACTGAGTCTGCTTTTGAACATCCATTTTTTGACTATGACAATGAGGCCTATGCTTACGAGGCGTTGCGCATGTTGAAGCAACGCGGGCGCACACGCGTGGCCTTGCTGGGGCCGCCGCCGCAGCTGACCTATCACATCTATACCAATCGTGGATTTGAGCGGGGCTTGCGTGATTTTGGCTTGCAGGCTGTGCCGCTGGGATCCATGGATATTGATCAGCCACTCATCGCTGTCCGGAAGCTGGGACAAGATTTGGCCCGCATGGAACAGGCACCGGATGGCATTGTCTGCAGTGGTGTTTCTGCGGCAGTGGTTTTGGCGAAAGGCTTGGAAGAAGGCGGAAAAACCATCGGCCGCGATTGCGACGTCGTGTCAAAGCACACGACGCCGCTACTGAACATCGCAGGCCCAAATATTCTGTCGATACCAGAAGACTTCCACCGCGCCGGATTCAGATTGGCGCAGATATTGATCAGATCAATCGACGGCGAAAGCGCGGGAGACTTGCAAGAAATTGCGGGCGTAATTGCCGCGTGAGCTTCCGAGCTTAATTCACAATCGTTGCTTGTGTTGCGGCGCGCATCTCTGCATCGGTCACACCTTCAGCCAGTTCTACAATCATCAAGCCGCCTTCTACCACATCCAGTACGCCTAAGTTCGAGATGATACGATCGACAACGCCTTTGCCTGTGAGCGGCAATGAACAGGATTTCAGCACTTTGCTTTCTCCGGTTTTGGAAGTGTGATCCATGACCACCACAACGCGTTTAACGCCCGCCACCAAATCCATGGCACCGCCCATGCCTTTGATCAGCTTGCCGGGAATCATCCAATTGGCGAGGTCGCCGTTTTCGGCCACTTCCATGGCACCCAAAATCGCCATGTTGATTTTGCCACCCCGAATCATGGCGAAGCTTTGCGAGGAGTCAAAGAATGCGGTTTGCGGCAGTTCGGTAATGGTCTGCTTTCCGGCATTGATCAGGTCAGCATCTTCCTCGCCTTCAAACGGAAACGGGCCCATGCCCAACATGCCGTTCTCGGATTGCAGCGTCACCTCAACGCCTTTTGGAATGTAGTTGGACACCAGCGTTGGAATGCCTATGCCCAAATTCACATACCATCCATCCTGCAATTCTTTCGCAGCACGTTCAGCCATTTGATTACGATCCCACCCTTTAACTTCAAGAGCCATCTTTATGCGTCCTTCTTGCGCGTGGTGCGCTGTTCAATGCGCTTTTCATGTTGGCCCTGAATGAGGCGGTGCACATAAATGCCGGGGGTGTGGATAGTGTCGGGATCAAGCGAACCCAGCGGCACAATTTCCTCCACTTCCGCCACGCACACTTTGCCGCATGTTGCAGCTGGCGGGTTGAAGTTGCGCGCGGTTTTGCGGAACACGAGATTGCCCGACGGATCAGCCTTCCAGGCTTTCACAATTGAAAGGTCAGCCACCAGCCCACGTTCCAGCACATAGGTTTCGCCGTCGAAATCCTTATGTTCCTTGCCGTCTGCAATGATCGTCCCCACACCGGTTTTGGTGTAAAATCCGGGAATGCCCGCTCCCCCTGCCCGCATGCGTTCGGCCAATGTGCCTTGCGGGTTAAATTCCACTTCCAATTCCTTGGCCAGATACTGCCGCATAAATTCGGCATTCTCGCCCACGTAAGACGAGATCATCTTCCTGACCTGACGGTTTTCCAAAAGCTGTCCCAAACCAAAGCCGTCAACACCGGCATTGTTAGAAGCAATTGTCAGCCCCTTGGTGCCACGGGCCTTGATTTCCGCAATCAACAATTCCGGAATGCCGCACAATCCAAAACCACCGGCAGCGATGAGCATATTGTCAAACAAAAGACCATCAAGTGCGGCCTTGGCATCGGGAAAAATTTTCTTCATGAAACCTCGCGGGGAATGTGAGGGGTTCATAGCGGAAGGCGGAAGAGGACGCAATTGAGATGCAATTACAGTTGACGCATCAGCGGTTTTTCTGTCAAGAAACGTAACGAGCGGGGCGCAAGGAGGAATTCATGTTTTTGCGTCTGATATGTTTTGTTGTCGCCATGGTCGTGGCGGGTGTGGCTTTTGCAGATCCTAAAGACTACATCAAAGAAATGCTTGTCGATGCTGATGGTGCTGCTGATAGCGCATTCACCGGACGCTATGAAGGCTCGACGATTGTGGGTCAGTCCACCAAGGAATTTGATGAACTGACGCTGCCCGCAGGGCCAGCTGTCGTGAAAACGAAAGCCTTTTCCAAAACAGTTTCACAAAAGGGCCGCGTGCTGCGCACGATTTACATATCGCCGGAACAACGTTCATCGCTTGAAGTGTTTGGGAATTATATTGACGCTTTGAAGGCGAAGGGTTTTGCCACTGTTTACGAATGCGCCAATGCCGATTGCGGCGCAAATTTCAAAGACCTGAAATATAGCGCGAAAGAGCCTGCTATCGTGGTCTCCAAAGACGCAAGCCAACGCCGCCTGTTTTTGTCGCGGGGGTTGTTTGGTCAGGTGGTTGAGCCGCGCTATGCGCTTTTCAAGAAAGGTGATGCAGGCAACGAAACCTACATCGCCATATTTGCTGCGCAAAACGTAGGCGTTCGCATGGGCGACGTCTCAAAAGCTCTACGGGACCGTGTAGGCGTGTTGATTGAAATCGTGGAACCCGGTGTGCGCGAAGACAAAATCGTCACACTCACAGCCGATGAAATTGGAACCACATTGGGGGCCGACGGTCGCGTGGTGATCTATGGTTTGTTCTTTGATTTTGACAAAGCCACGATCACCCCGGAGTCGGCACCGCAACTGGCGGAGATGGTTGCTTATTTGAAAACAGACAAAAACGTGCGGGTCTATGTTGTCGGCCACACCGACAACAAAGGCGAGCTCGACTATAATTTGAAACTCTCATCAGCCCGCGCCAAAGCCGTTGTCGATGCTTTGGCGAAATCCGGAATCGAAGCAAGGCGTTTGGTGGCCAAAGGTGTGGGACCACTTGCACCGTTGGCCACAAACGCAACCGACGACGGCCAAGCCAAAAACCGCCGGGTTGAATTGGTTGCGCAGTAAAGGCAATGGCAAGCCCATCCTTAATTATCGCTAACAAAACCTTGTCTTCTAAATCCACAAAAATAAATAATATTTCGAGTGGTGCCATTCTGCGAAAATGTTAAGAATCAGATTGCAATAACAGAGTCGTTTTCAACTCAATTCAAACACGGGGACTATTATGAGCGCACGAGACCTACTGATCGAAAAATACGGCAAGGATTTAAAAGAAAAATGCGGCATGACGCCGGACATGGATTTGTTGCGGAAAGTGACAATTGGCTGCGGCCCTTCCATTTACAGTGCCGATGCAGCAACCGTTTCCGGCTCGCAAGCCACTGAATTGGCAACTGTGAAAAAGAGTTTCCTGATCAAGAAATTGGGCTTGAAAGATGGTCCGGATCTTGATGCAGCGCTTGCCTCAGTCATGGAAACCTACGGCAAATCCAACCGCAACAAGTATCGTGCGGTGGTCTATTACATGCTGACCAAGCATTTCAAAAAAGAAGCTGTTTACAAGTAAGCAGTTGCAATCCGATAATGTAACGCCACGCCTGCGGAAAAGTTGGCGTGGTTTTTTTATGAGCAAAACTTATCAGCAACACATTCCATACCGCTGCAAAGGTGCGGACAGTTTGGGACTGGAGCGGGATGCGGTGATCACGCAGCAAGAATAGCTTCTACCGCAGCAATCAAATATTTTTCACGCTCGTCATCGTCAAACATGCCATCGCCGCTTGGTGATGCGGAATAGACAATTTCACCTCCGACATCGGGAACTGCGACTGTGAACTCTCTGTGACGCAGTCGCAGATAGCCGACCTTCTCGCCGTTTTGGTCTTTTGCATCGTACTGTTCCGGGCAAGCCAAACAGGTGTTGAACAAAGTAATATTGCGGTAAGCGAATACTGACTCAGGCAAGCCAGCAATTGGGTTAGCGTTGAAAGAAGCGATGATATCCTGAATATTCAAATACTCTTTTGGAGGTTCGTCGATCATATTCTAACGTTCTCTACTCTGTCAAAAATCTGAAGTAACACACCAAAGTGGAATTTTCGATGGCCGAAAACCACCCTCCACCCGGTCATTCCCGCGTAGGCGGGAATCCAGCTTGGCCACAAGCGCGAGATTCAAAGAAAGCTGAACCCCCGTCTTCACGGGCGCGACAAGTGTAGTGGATGTGTAACATGCACTGTCACCGAAATCGTCACATTTTATTTTTCAATAACTCCTCTTGGCCCGTCATTCCCGCGTAGGCGGGAATCCAGACTTTCAACAGGCGAGAAAGCGGAAAGTCTAGCCCCCGCCTTCGGGGAATGACCAGTGTGGGGGGTATATAGAATGCACTGTCACCGAAACGCCGAGAGAGATTTCCTGTTGGGCTGCACCCAATAGTTGGGCACTTTTGTTTGAAACAAAATGTCGATCCAGCTGAAATGAGGTGGCAAAACGGTTGTGGGACTCCAAGTCCTATTGTCGCTCAAGTGATGGCAAGCGGAGGTTATGACGAAGCGAATTACAGAAACTACATCTAGCCCCTATGAGTGAGCGAACTCCTCCAAAACGTTGGAAGAATACAACACCTCAATTCCCCAAAATCGCAGCCTCTAAAATATCCATACCCTCATTGATAATCATCTCACTCGCAGTCAGTGGGGCCAGCATGCGGACTGTGTCGGCGTAGACTCCGCAGGTTAAAATCAGCAATCCACGTTCCAAACATTTTGCAGCCAGCGCCTTCGCTCCGCCTGCGTCGGGCTTGTTGCCGCCGTGTTCGGTCACCAGTTCGAATGCGCACATCGCACCAAGGCCGCGAATGTCGCCCATCGGCATGCCCTTGCCTTTGGCCTTGATCGACTTCAGGCGTTTCATGATCATCGCACCTTGTTTGTTGGCTTTTTCCAGCAAGTCTTCGGCCTCAAATGCGTCGAACACGCCCAAAGCCGCCGCACAGGCGATGGCGTTGCCGGCGTAAGTGCCGCCGATGCCGCCCGGGTCTGGCGCATCCATGATTTTTGCGCGGCCGATGACGGCGGCCAATGGGAAGCCACCTGCGAGGGATTTGGCAGAAGTGATCAAATCCGGCTCCACGCCATAATGTTCCATGGCGAAGAATTTTCCGGTGCGGCCAAAGCCTGATTGAATTTCATCGGCGATCAGCAGAATGCCATGCTCGTCACAGAGCTTGCGCAAGCGCACCATCAATTCTTTGGGTGCGATATAAAAACCACCCTCGCCTTGAACCGGCTCAATGATAATGGCGGCAACACGCTGCGGTTCCACATCGCATTTGAACAGCAGTTCAATGCCGTGGATCGCATCTTCCACCGTGATGCCTTTGTGTTCGACCGGAAACGGCACATGCCAAATCCCCGCGGGCATGGGGCCGAACTTGGCTTTGTAAGGCAGCACTTTCCCCGTCAGCGCCATGCCCAGCAAGGTCCGGCCATGGAAGCCGCCGTGGAAGGCGATCACGTCAGAACGGCCTGTGTAAGCTCTCGCAAATTTGATGGCGTTTTCGACGGCTTCGGCACCTGTCGTCACAAGAGCCGATTTCACATCGCCGGAAATGGGGGCGACGGCATTCAGCTTTTCGCACACTTCGATGAAGGGCGTGTAGGGCATGACCATGGCGCAGGTGTGAGTGACTTTTTCGAGTTGCTCATACACCCGCTTCATGACCATTGGGTGGCGATGACCGGTGTTCACAACCGCAATGCCGCCGCCAAAATCGATATAGCGATTGCCTTCAATATCCCAGATCTCTGAATTCTCGGCCTTTTCGGCCATGACAGCAGCGCCCATGCCAATGCCGCGCGATACAGCATTGGCGCGGCGTTCAACCCAAGCCTTGTTCATGCCAGCGGATGGTGAGGTGACGGGTGCGTTCATGGCAGTCTCCATACAATTGCAAAAGTCTGCTCACAGTGTAATGCGCTTGCCCCCTTGCCAGCAACGGGATTTAATGGAGCCAGATGCAAGCTGTCGGCAGCAAGGCGCTGGCGACCCTCCGCTGTCCGAAAGGCCACCGCCAGTGAATGCACAAAACGGCGCAAAAGATGTGTCAACGCAAAGTGAGAATGTCCCTTTTGTGCAAAGTGAGAATGTCCCCTTTTGAGTTTTCAGGAGGGGATTGTCTTGGACGGGGATATTTTGGAGATGAGTGCAGGGGAACGCGAGCGCTGTGTTGTAGTGCGTGCAGTGTCGGAGTTTCGGTTGTCACAGAAAGACGCCGCCATCCGGCTTGGCATCGGGGTTCGGCAGGTGAAGCGGCTGCTGCGGTCTTGGCGTGCTTTTGGGGATGCGGGGCTTGTGTCTCGCCAGCGTGGCCGGATCTCGCCACGGCGGCTTGGCCGTGAGACTGAGGCGAAGATCGTGGCCCTGTTACAAGGTGCTTATCAAGGCTTTGGGCCGACCCTTTTGGCGGAGAAGCTGTGTGAGCGCGAGAAGATATCGATCTCACGCGAGAGTGTAAGGCTGTTGCAGGTCAAGCATGGCCTGTGGCGTCCCAAACGCCGCCGGGAGAAGCGGGTGTTTCGTTTACGTGAGCGCCGCCCCCGCTTTGGCGAGTTGATCCAGATCGACGGATCGCCGCATCAGTGGTTCGAGGGCAGAGGCCCTCGTTGCACGCTGATTGTCTTTATTGACGATGCGACGGGACGCCTGACAGCCCTTCGCTTTGCGCCCGCCGAGACAGCAAGGGCCTATCTACTGGCGCTGAAAGACCATGTGCCGGCCCACGGCACGCCACTGGCCTTCTACAGCGACAGGCACGGGATTTTCCGCGTCAATGCCAAGGATGCGCAAAGTGGTGACGGCAAAACCGAGTTTGGCCGGGTTGCGGCACGCCTTGATATCGAGGCCATCCATGCCCTCACACCACAGGCCAAAGGCCGGGTCGAACGTGCCAACCAGACCCTGCAGGACCGCCTGATCAAGGAGATGCGGCTGGAAGGCATATCCGATATCGAAACGGCCCAGGACTTCGTGCCCCGCTTCATTGCCATCTGGAACAAGAAGTTCGAGGTTCAACCCAGCGACAGCAACGACGCCCACAGGCCTTGGACGCAAGCCCCTGAAGCCCTCGACCAGGCCCTCGCCAGACAAGAGACCCGGATACTGTCCAAGGCTCTCACCTTCAGCACCTCAGGCACGCTCTACTGCGTCAAGACAAAAGACGCAGGCATTGCCCTTCGCGGTGCCAGCGTCACTCTCCGGCATTTCCTCGATGGCTCCCTCACCGTCACCTACAAGACCCGCAAACTGGACGTCACAGCCGTCCGCAAACTGCCGCATCCGTCACAGGCCGAGGATGAAAAGACTATCGACAATCGCCTCAGCGCCGTCATCGCGGCAAAGATCAAAATCCAAAAACCAGCCCTTCACCAAGCCTCCGGCCATGGATAAAGCGGGCTTCGCTACAGCGCTCCCGGTGGGCGCGCTACGCCCGCTTTACCCACAGCCTGCCACCGCAAAGGGGACATTCTCACTTTGCACAGCCAGAGGACATTCTCACTTTGCGTTGACAACGGCGCAAAAGATGTTGACTCATATTAAAATTGTATTAACGTTAACAGCGACGGCTTGATATGGCTTTGCCTAGGGGGCGAAGCAAAGGCTGCAAGTCCAGGCATTCGAGTGACGATGCATCTGGCGATCTGCGCTACCGGGACAACCCGAATCTGCACCATGCTTTCACTTCGAACGCCCGAATGGGGGTAGTCAACGCCGCGTAGTGAAAGTGCGCGGCACTTCGCATGGAGGACACATTCCACATGAGACCATTCATTTGTTCCTAGAATAAATCGCCGATCAACACTGATCGATCTTTCATTACATCAACGGAGTTGCGACCTTGTACGGCTGTGACGGCGCGTTTTGCGTCGGCTCACGACTGTGGAGCTGTGGCCGCATCATGATCAATTACTCAGTGGGGGTGCAATCTTGCCTTAAAACACGGGAGATACATCATGACACTTCTGATCAACGCGTCCGTTACATTGGACGAAAGTGCCGGCCTTCAAACTTCAGGCGTTGCAACTGCAACTGAAGACAATAACGACAACGATATCCTGGTCGGCTTGCTGCCCGCCAGCATGACCACGCGCCTGACGGCGCTTGGAGCCAACACGTCAACGGCGGTTGGTTCCGCCACGGGCAATGTCGGCACGTTAGGCGGCGGCAGTACCCTTACAGGATTTGTGGGCGATTCAGGCGCTGCACTGCCAGTTTATAATGGGGCGAACACGTTGCAGACGGTGCAAGCATCTTTCACCACATTGGCAGGCGAGACGATCTACCTGTGCATTGATAATGGCAGCCTGGGCGATAATCTCCTGCTTGGTGTCACCGCATCTGGCGAAATTGTCTTTGCCGTTTACACTGTGGCAAACGGCAACACTGTCAGCATCGCGACAATCCAGTTTGAAGCGCTGGACAACCCCCTTAATCCCAACCCCGATGACCCAGTGGATTTGACCGGCCTCGTTGACCTTGCCATCTCATCTCCCGTGGAATTCAACTTCAATACATTGCCATCCGGACAAAACCTGTTTGGCACCGTGGGAAATGCGCAGACCGCGATTGTTGTGATCGGCAGGGATATCGACCTCAACGCTGACAACACCTTCACCAACGACAGCAACACTATTAACACTTCGCAAGGTGGTGGTAGCGTCACCATCGGCGTTAACAACCAGATGTTTGATCCTGGGGAAGGCGCTTATTTTACCTATGTCACCAATCCTGACCCGAATTACCTGTCAGGTGTAACCGGCGGCCTGGATCAGAATGAGGCCGACGACCTCGACAATGTCCAGTTCGGCAACACCATCAGCAACGTCAACAGTGCCTTTCTCAGAATTTCGCAGACGCAAGGCAACACAAACGCCACGATCAAGCTTACCACGTTCGATGTCGCGAATCTGGATGGTAATGCGTTCGAGGCTGCGCGCGGAACTGGCGGGGCCATAGACATCACGCAAGTGAAGGTCACCATTGGAACCACGACTTACACATTCAATACCAACAGCACGCAGGGCGGCGTCACGGTATCGAATCTGGATGGTTTCCAGACCAGTGTCACGATTGCCGGCCTGCCAACCGGTGCAAAAGTCGAGTGGACCACAACGGTTCCGCACAACCAGGTCCTCGTTGAAGGTGTTGCGGGTAAATTCGACATCGGCGGCTTTGGACTGGTGCAAGGCCAGGTCGAACACCTTAATGTGGGTGACCGCATTCGCTTTGAGGATGACGGCCCGGCAATTACAGTGGGCGCACGGCCTGATGAACTTGTGGTCGACGAAACTTTCTTGGGCGCAGCTGGTGCCACAGCTTCAGCTTCCATTGCCAGCTTGTTTACCCGCGATGCCGGTCTGGACGGCGGCACCATGAATGTGACGCTCGAGGTCAAGTCGGGTGGCACAGGATTGTTCGATACCGCAACGGGCGATGAAGTCATCCTGGTCAGGGTGTCCGGTTCACTGGTCGAAGGTCGTAACGGTGACGGCGATGTGGTTTTCTCAGTTGCCTTGACCGGCGGAAACCTGGTGCTCACCCAGCACCGCGCCGTAGTGCATGACGACCCAGATGACAGTGACGAGTCCGCCTCTCCTGCCGTATTGTCGGCGGCGGACCTGATCACGCTTGTGGCGTCATTGACGGATGGCGACAGTGACAACGTCTCCGAGACTGTGAACATCGCCGACCTCCTGAACTTCGAGGATGACGGGCCGCATATTGATCTGACGGGTGTGATGCAGCCAACCTTGACGTTGGACGACACTGACCTCAGCTCTACAACTGACGGCGCTTTCGCCAACCAGTTTGCATCGGGCTTTGGCCAGGACGGCGAAGGTACTCTGAGCTACGATCTGACATTTGATGTCAGCAACGCCAATACTGGCCTCACCGACACCGAGACGGGTTTGGACATCGTGCTGGTACAGAATGGCAATACCATCGCAGGCCAGGCTGCTGGCGTGGGGACGCCTGTTTTCGAAATTAGTGTCGACCAAGATGGGCAGATCACCTTCACCCAAAACCGGTCTGTGGCGCACAATGACCCGAACGATGATGTGGAGAGTGGCATTTCAGCCGCCTTCCTCAACATTTTCTGCGGCATCACCTTGACCGCCACCATCACCGACAAGGACGGTGACCATGACGAGGCTTCGGTCGACATCACGGCGCAGTTCGCGTTTGAAGATGACGGTCCGACTCTTGGACTGCTAGGTGATCTAAATCCGATTGAAGACAGCGAGATCGCGGGTGCTGCGCCCAACAGCGTGTCAAAGACGTTCTTCGCAGACGTCGGCGAAGATACGGCTTCAGCGACCAACGGCGGCGGTGTTTTCATTCTCAATTTTGATGACACCATCGACTACGGCGAATTTCAATTGACGGGCACACTGTCTGCCGATGGCAAGACTGTCTCCTACAAGGAAGCCGGTGGCGATACGGTCTACACCATGACCATTGCGCCCGAGAACGACGCTGCAACGCCGGAAAACTGGCAGTACAGCTTCACCGTCAACAAGACGCTGCTGTCGCCGCCGCTTGACTTCGACTTCAGCGACCTGCCGTCCGGACAAAACCTGTATGGGATGGTGGGAGATTCAACGGCAAGCTTGGTCGTCATCGGCCAATTCCCGACCATCAATCAGGCAAACGGCCTGATGACGCAAGCCAGCAACACCATCAACACCTCAAAGGGTGGTGGCGCAGTCACCATCGGCGTCAACAACCAGATGTTCAATCCTGGGGAAGGTGCTTATTTCACCTATGCCACCGGCACGCCAAGCGGCCTCGTCGGTGCCAATCTGGATGCCAATGAAGCTGATGATGCCGACAATATCCAGTTTTCGGATACTCTGTCTGTGACGACCGCTTCGCTGGATGTGGTGCAGACTCAAGGCTCAAGGACGGCGCTTAAGACCCTGGAAATTCATGCCTATACTGACGCTGAGTCATCCGGCACCGATTTTGTCAATGAGCTCAACTCCGGGAACACGGAAACCAACATAACCGCCATACACGTCTACGATGCCAATGGCCAGGAAGTAACGACCGGAATATCCGTCAACCTGACGGGCCTCGGCGCAGTCGTGTCCGGGTTCCAGGCCGGCTACCGGATCGAATGGGATACGGCCGAAGAGCACAATCAGGTGCTGGTCACGGATATCGCCGGTGCCTGGGACATCGGCGGTTTCCACATCTCAGAACCTACTGATCTGCCCGACCAGCTTCTCAACTTCGAAGTTGGGGTGATCGACGGTGACGGCGACCATCAGTCGGATACGTTTACTGTGGCCATCGACGGCAACCTTGACGGTGATTACAGTGATATATTGATTATCTGACGATTGTGTCTCGTCAAAGCAACCACGGAGAGCGTCGCAAGGCGCCCTTTTTTATGGTGTTTCGTTATCTTCCCAACGCCCACGCTTGTCGCCATACAAATGCGAATATCTGCCAACCGTGCAATTCGCTTGACCCATTGCCAGCAAACAGATTCAGTGGAGCAAAATTGGGAGTTACAAGTATGCTTCATTACGTTACGCTGGGCAGCAACGACATTGCCCGCAGTAAACGCTTTTATGATGCTGTGATGGTGCCATTGGGCATGGAGCGGAATGTCACGGAGTCAGACGATTTGGGCTATGGCCCACCCGCCAACAGCGATGTGCGCCTGTGCCGCTTGTGGGTTTTAAAGCCCGAGCTAAAATTGCCCGCAAATTGGGGCAATGGCACAATGATGGCTCTGACCGCCACAAGCCGCGCCGCAGTGGAGGCCTTTCACGCAGCAGCGCTGAATAACGGCGGTACTGATGAAGGCCGTCCAGGTCTTCGGCCCTATAGCCCCAATTTCTATGCATGTTACGTGCGCGACCCCGACGGCAACAAACTTTCGGCGGTTTGTGAAAAGCCGGAATCACATGGATAATTTGATAACCCACACCGCGACAGATATTGTACAAGCCCTGCGCCACGGCACGGTAACGCCATTGGATTGTCTTGATGCATTGGAACAACGCATTTCTGCGGTGAACGCGCCCGTCAATGCCTTGGTCACCTTGTGTTTTGACCGCGCCCGGATCCACGCCAAACAATTGATGCAAAAGCCTGTGCGGGAACGCGGGCTGCTTGCGGGACTTCCTGTTCCGATTAAAGACTTAACCGATGTGATGGGTGTGCGCTCCACGCAAGGCTCCCGGATATTTGCAGACCGGATTGCACCAACGTCAGATTTACTGGTGCAACATTTGGAAGGCGAAGGTGGCCTCATATACGCCATGACAAATACGCCGGAATTTGGTGCAGGTGCGCAAACGTTCAACGATGTATTCGGCATCACCCGTAATCCATGGAACACGGCGTTAACCCCTGCAGGGTCATCAGGCGGTGCGGCTGTGGCTTTGGCCACGGGCATGGCGTGGGTGGCACATGGGTCGGATTTGGGCGGGTCCTTACGCAATCCCGCCAGTTTCTGTGGTGTTGTTGGTTTGCGGCCCTCTCCGGGCCGCGTTGCTTTCAGCTTGCATGGTAAGATCGATAGCACCTTGGGTGTTGAAGGTCCGATGGCACGCAATGTTACTGACCTTTGCTTGTTATTGGATGCGATGACGGGTTTTGAATCCGGCAATCCACTTTCATTGCCGAAAGAAAAACATTCGTTCTCCTCAGTGATGCAAAATCACTGGAAGCCAAAACGTGTTGCCTTTTCGCGCGATCTCGGGATCACGCCTGTTGACCCCGAGGTTGCGAATATAGTTGAAGCCGCCGCACGACAGCTTGAGGCCAATGGCGTTGTTGTGGAAGAAGCCCACCCCGACATGCGCGAGGCCATGCAGTGTTTTCAAACCTTGCGGGCGATTGGTTTTGCCACCAGCATGCGGCCTTTGCTGCAAAACCACCGGGACAAACTCAAACCGGAAGTGATCTGGAATATCGAGAAAGGTTTGGCCCTCACGGGGGACGACATTGCCAAGGCAGAGGCGCAGCGCGGCGCCATGTTCAACCGCATGAACGCTTTCCTGCACAATTATGACGCCCTGCTGTGCCCCGCCGCCATCGTGCCGCCATTTCCAGTTGAAGAGCGCTATGTCAAATCCTGCAATGGCGTGGCGTTTGAAACCTATGTGGACTGGTTGTTGATTGTCGCGGTGGCCACGCTGTGCGCCTGCCCTGCGATTTCCATTCCCTGTGGCTTCACCGCGACGAGCCTGCCAGTGGGTTTACAAATCATCGGCGCAAACCGTGGCGAGGCAAAATTACTGGCCACCGCCAAGTATGTGGAAGACATCTTGGCGATGGGGGCAATCACGCCTATTGATCCAAGGTCATGAGCCTCAAACATTTCCGCGTTCTTGAACCGCAGCCCAATATCCTCGCCTTTTACGATGGCCGTGTTGATGGCCACACGTTCATGGCCGAACACAATTGGGTTGACGATGGGGCGCTGTCACTCGGCATCGCGTCTTATGCGATTGTCAGCGGCGATCAAGCGCTGGTCTATGACACGCATGTTTCTCTGTTCCACGCCCAGTTCATCCGCAACACATTGGCAGAGCGCGGCGTCAAACACTTCACGGTGGTGTTGAGCCATTGGCATCTGGACCATGTGGCGGGCTCGGAAGTGTTTGCGGATTGCCCGATCATCGCCAATCGCAAAACATTTTTACATTTGCGCGACAAGAAGGTTGCCATCGAAAACGGCTCACAAAGCGGCCCACCCTCGATTAATCCACTGGTGTTGCCGGACCGCATGTTCGCCGGCCACATGACCTTGGACATCGGTAAGATTCGCGTCGAACTCATCGAGGCCAATATTCACAGTGATGACGCCACCGTGGTGTGGATCAAACAGCGCGGCGTATTATTGGCAGGTGATACGATGGAAGACACCGTCACTTATGTGGGAGAGCCTGCGGAATTCGATACGCACCTGAAAGATCTTGACCGTCTTGCCGCACTCGATCC
The DNA here is from genome assembly GCA_043756645.1 of Hyphomicrobiales bacterium. Lineage (GTDB taxonomy): Bacteria > Pseudomonadota > Alphaproteobacteria > Rhizobiales > Aestuariivirgaceae > Aestuariivirga. The sequence goes on from JAYUQS010000045.1 coordinate 44,295, forward strand.
TGATTTCATTCTGCCCAATCATGGTGACCCCGACATCATCGCGGCAGGCGGCTATGACAAAGGCCTGATCAAAGCGCAGCAACAATATATCCGCATGCTCAAACGTTGCCGCGACGAGCCTGCTTTACGGGTCACGCCGCTGGAAGAATTGATTGCGGGCCCCCTTTCGCGCGGCTGGGTCAACATGTTCGAACCCTACCGCGCCATTCACGCGCAAAATCTGCAGCGGGTATTGGATGCGGGAACACCGTTGCACTCCTAAAAAGAGTCCACTAAACC
>JAYUQS010000046.1:0-44329 GCA_043756645.1 Hyphomicrobiales bacterium
TCGGGCACCTTGTAAGTTAAATTCTGGAACATCTGCTATAGTTGATGTTGCGGAGGCGGATGCCAGACCGACGCACCTTTGGGACACCAAGCCCGTGGAGAAGCAGGGTCATGCATCCGCCGTTTCATCGAACCCGAACAGTCGCCTGGTCCGCTCAAACCGAAGACCGCTTAGGCAAGGATGGGACAAGATGGACGCACACTCAGAAGACCGGACGATGTTTGTTGGTATTGATATTTCGAAGGACAGGCTGGATGTTCACATCCACCCGTCAGGCGAAGTGCTGGCCTTTAGCCGTGATGAGGACGGGTTGAACAAGCTCATTCTTCATCTCACAGACCTTCCTTTGGCGGTCGTGGCGCTTGAGGCAACGGGTGGCTATGAAGGCACTGCTGTTGCAGCTCTGGCCTTGGCCAAATTACCTGTGGTGGTGGTCAATCCCAAGCAGGTTCACAACTACGCCAAGGCGCTTGGTTTCTCGGCCAAGACCGACATCATCGATGCTGCCATCATCGCCCGCTTTGCCGAAGCCGTGAAGCCCCCGATCAGGCCCCTGCCTGATGCGGAAACCATTGCTTTGGCTGATCTTTTGACAAGGCGCAGGCAGATCGTCCAGATGATCACGGCAGAGAAAAACCGGGTGGCGCGACTGGAGAAGAACAAGGCGCTGCAGAAGAGCCTCGCCCGCGTCATCAAGGCGCTGGAGGAGGAATTGGCGCGGCTTGATGATGATATCGACAAGGCGGTTCAGGCCTCGCCCCTCTTCCTCGCCAAACAGGACCTCATGGCCTCTGTGCCAGGCATCGGCAAGGTCATCGCCCGCACCCTTCTGGCCGACATGCCGGAGCTTGGAAGCCTCGACCGGCGACAGGCCGGAGCCCTCTCCGGAACCGTCCCCTGGACACGACAATCGGGTCAGTGGCGCGGCAAGAGCATGATTGGAGGTGGCAGGACCGTCTGCAAAACCGCCCTGTTCCTCGCAGCCCTTTCAGCCCAACGCTACAACCCCGAGCTCAAAATCTTTGCACAACGTCTGCGCGACAAAGGTAAACCCAAGAAAGCAGTCCTCATCGCAGTCGCCAGAAAACTTATCACAATTCTCAATGCAATCATCAGGGACAACACCCCATGGAACTCAAAAACTGCTTGACTGAGAACACAGTCGCTTCTCCATCGCAGATGGAGAAGGGACAAAACCCAACATATCGTCCCTTCTCCATCGCAGATGGAGAAAGGTGGATCGGGCGAAGCCCGAGACGGATGAGGTCCCTTTGGCGTCATATGCGATTGCCCTGCCCTTGTGGGAAGGGAGCAGAAAGGTGAGTTCATGACCTCTGTTGCCCACCGGTCGTTGGTAGGGTGAGAGCCATTCGTTTTAGAAAAGCCAACCTCGAGTCATTCTTCACGCTCCCTGGCACACTTGCTGTGTGACCAAATCGAAAATCAAAATAACAGTTGAGTGCTCAAGCAATCTTCCGTGCAGCCATTTTATCCAGCGCATTCGAAAATTCTTCTACACGCCACTTTCCCGCGAGTGCTTCTTTAAACAGCATTGCTTGCGTCTTTGGCGCGAGGCCACCCAATGGCGGGTCTGTATCCAGATTGGTTGGGAAAGCATAGCCTTCAGCGCAAGCTGCAATCGCACAGTCAACTTGCAGAGCGGTCAAACCATTGTCTCCCGCCGCCAATACAGGGTAAAGCGCCTTGCACATGGCATCGCGATCCACCGATTCAATTGAGCGGCCATAGGCCGACCCTACTTGAAACAGATTGACCATGCGTTTGATGTCCTTCGACCGGTTGGTCCCCGCCGCGTGAAACAGGGCTGGCGAGAAAAACAGCATGTCGCCTTTTTCCAGTGGCAACTGCACATGATGCTCCTCAAAAAACGCCTTAAACTCTGGCCGGTTGACGGCGAGATAACCCGCATCATAGGCTTGGCTGAATGGCAACAGCTTCGTTGGTCCGGTTTCTTCCGTGGCATCCACATGGGCGATGGCACCTTGCAAGGTCAACAAAGGTGAAAACAATTGCACATGCAGCGGGTTACGCTCCACATCGGCGGCTGGCAAAAACCCGAGGTGATAATCGCGGTGCGGCGATTGTGCAGCACCACCCGGATTGACCACATTTAATTGTGCCGTCACCTGGTAATGCGGTCCCAACCAAGCTTCACTGATCAACGCCAACATCTCATTACTATAGTAACGCGCAAAGCTCCTAGGGTCTTTCAGGCAATGCTTGCCTAAAGAATTCCACACCCGGTCGTTGGCACCGGGCTTTGCAAAATGGTCACCACCACCTTCGCCCGTCGCATGTTGCTCTGCGATGATCTCGCGAAACATGTCACTGGCGTGATCCAACATCGCAAGGTCTGTTTCGGCATGTTTCAAAACCACGACGCCCGGCCCTGATTGCATGGCTTCAACCCATTCTGCCATGACTGCTTTGCGGCCGTCGACATCTGCAATAACCGCGCGAATATTATTGCAATCATAAATCAGAATATTTTTTTGAACGTCGGCTGCGAACGGATAGTCCGCCAGATCAACTTTTTGATGGGTCAAAGCCGCAAGATCTTCAATGCGACACGCCTCGGCCTGCAAATAAACTTTTTTTGATCGAAGGGCGGAAATTGAACCGGCTTTCATTATCTATTGTTCCTAAACTTGACTAAAACTTAAGCCTTTCAATTCCTCGGTGTAAAGAAAATTGCCAGCATCAACTGATTATGTGTAATTATTATTGCAAATCACATCACGACATTGCGGAAATATTCACCCGCCGGTGTCGTGACATTGCCCTGCCGATACGGCTAAGAAGAGGTTTGAGTCGACTTTAAAACCGAGTAATTTAAAATATGCCCGAAGACCTGATGCGATATGACCAGCTTGCGCAAAACGCCCTCCGTGGCGTCGTGCGCGATGCTCTGCGCAAAATTCAAAAAACAGGCTTGCCCGGTGAGCATCACTTTTACATTGCATTTAACACGCGCTATCCTGGTGTTGGCTTAAGCCCGCGCATCATTGAGCGTTACCCGCGTGAAATGACGGTCGTGTTGCAACATCAATATTGGAATTTGACCATCACAGAAGATCGCTTTGAAGTGGAGTTGTCGTTTGACAATATTCCAGAAAAGCTGATCATTCCGTTTGACGCCATTAAGGGTTTCTTAGACCCCTCAGTGCAATTCGGGTTGCAGTTTGAAGTGGTGCCGGTTGAAGAAAAAGAAACGCCAAAATCGGGCGACGTTGTAGAACTGGGTGGAACGCCAAAAGGGGAGCAGGCGTCCGCAACAGCAAGTGAAGGTGAAGCAGCAGAAAATGCTTCGGAAAAAAAGGTTGTCTCCCTTGATGCGTTTCGCAAAAAATAGTTTGAAGGCTGTACTGGTTTTCGGTGCTGCACTGTTCCCCTTCGAGGCCACAGCGCAATCAGTCATGGACGCGAAAACCCGCCGCGAAATGGCCCTGCCCGCCCCAAAAGATCCGGCGCAATTCATGGTCATGCCTGCAAAAAAATTATTCGGCCGCCAGAAAGACGCTGCCGACTTGAGATCCCGCGCCATTGGTACCTATGCCAAAGGTTGTCTGGCAGGGGCTAAAGCAATCGCCATTAATGGTGATGCCTGGCAGGTTATGCGGCTCTCGCGCAATCGCATGTGGGGCCATCCAGACCTTATCAATCTGGTGGAAGACTTAGGCGTCAATGCCAGAACCGCAGGGGAGTGGAATGGCTTGCTGGTCGGTGACATTTCCCAACCCCGAGGCGGGCCCATGCTGACCGGCCACGCCAGTCATCAAATTGGCTTGGATGCAGATATTTGGCTGACACCCATGCCGGATCGCACCTATTCGCAAGCCGAGCGTGAAAAAGTGTCCGCCGTTTTAATGACCAAGAACCGCTCTGAAATCAATCCGGAAGTCTGGACTGAAAGACAGGCTAAGCTGATCAAGCGCGCCGCTAAGTATGATCGCGTCGGTCGCATTTTCGTGCACCCGCCGATCAAGGCTGAGCTGTGCCGTTGGGCCAGTGGTGATCGTTCATGGCTCGCTAAGGTACGCCCAATGTTCGGTCACAATTATCATTTTCATATCCGCATGAAATGCCCCAAAGGCTTGGCTGGCTGCAAAGACCAATGGACGCCAAAACCAAAAGACGGGACCGGTTGCGGCGAAGAGCTGGCCTATTGGATGAGTGATCTACCGTGGAGGCCGCGGAAACCTGATCCCACGATACCAAAGGTCAAGCCAAAGCCCGTGCCTCCCTTGACACTGTCCGGCCTACCTGCTGAATGCCGCGCGGTAATTGCGGCACCGTAAATCCGCTTCTCGTTTTCACAAACCCACTGGGGGTGGGGCCGCATGAACACCGAAACATCCACAGATCATTCGCACGACAAGAAAAACCAGCTCAAACTCGCCTTTGCGACGCTGGGCATTGTCTATGGCGACATCGGCACCAGCCCGCTTTACGCCATGCGCGAAGCCCTGCATCCGGTCAAAGCTGCGGGCGGTGATTTGAACACGGCAGTTTTGGGCGTTGTGTCCCTGTTGATTTGGGCACTCTTGATTGTTGTCACGCTCAAATACGTGTTCATGTTGATGCGCGCTGATAACCGCGGCGAAGGCGGAATCCTGTCACTCGTCGTGCTTGTCGAAACTTTGCTGAAACGCAAAGGCGGAATTGTTTTAGGTCTGGGTATTATCGGAGCCGCCTTCTTTTTCGGCGATGCAATGATAACGCCGGCCATGTCTATTTTATCGGCGGTCGAAGGATTGAAGGTGATCAATCCAAGATTTGAACAATTCATCATGCCGATTGCAACCATCATCATCATCGTTTTATTCACGATGCAATATCGCGGCACAGCCAGCGTCGCAAAGTTATTTGCACCCATCACACTGACATGGTTTGTGGTTCTCGCCGCATTGGGTGTCTATCACATTTTTGATGATCTCGATATTTTCTACGCCTTCAACCCTTGGTACGGCTACAACATGCTGGTGCAGCAGCCCAAACTGGCGCTGATCGTTTTGGGCGGTGTTTTCCTCGTCGTCACTGGAGGTGAAGCACTTTACGCAGATATGGGCCATTTCGGAAAATCACCCATTCGCAACGCATGGATTGCTGTCGTTTTACCCGGCTTGATTTTGAATTACCTGGGCCAAGGTGCCTTCGTATTGGCAAATCACGAAGCAGCAGAAAACCCACTCTTTCTGATGACGCCAACGTGGGGCCTCATCCCTCTGGTGATCCTCGCCACACTCGTGTCGATCATCGCCAGCCAAGCCGTCATCACCGGCGCATTTTCAATCGCACAACAAGCCATGTCACTGGGCCTGTTACCCCGCATGTCCATCACCCACACCAATGAAGACGAGCAAGCACATATCTACGTGCCGCAAATCAATTGGCTCATTCTGTGCGGCGTACTCCTGTTGATTTTCGTCTTCCGCTCCTCCTCAAACTTGGCATCGGCTTATGGCGTCGCCGTCAACACCTCAATGATCGTTGATACCATGTTGGCGCTCATCTTCTTTTGGAAATCCAAAAACTTGCCGCGCTGGTTCGCAATCCCTGCCCTGCTGCTCATTCTCGCCTGTGAAATTCTGCTGGGTGCAGCCAACGCCATCAAAATTCCAAACGGCGGCTATATGCCGGTGTTGATGGGAGCTGCCATCATCCTCTTAATGGTCACTTGGCAAAAAGGCCGTAAGCTCCTGGCGAAGAAACTTGTCAAAGAGTCGATTGAACTTGAAGGCTTGCTGGAGAGTTTGGAAAAGCGTTCCCCAACCCGTGTGGCTGGAGCAGCAGTCTTCATGCAAACCGATAATCGTTATGCCCCATCAGCTTTGATGCACAATCTCAAACACAATCGCGTTCTGCATGATAAGCTCGTGTTCATATCCGTCGAAACCACAGATGAACCACGCCACGAAGGTGATCGTGTTGAGGCCCGCCAAGGTCCGCTTGGATCATGGATCGTCGAAGCCAAATTCGGCTATATGGAGCAGCCTGATGTACCCAAAGCCTTACGTGCCTGCGGCAAGCATGGCCTTGATATTGACCCGCGCCAAGCCAGCTATTTCCTCGGCCGCCGTTCCATCCGCTTGAACCCGCGTTCATCCATGCCGTTCTGGCAACAACGCATCTTCATCATGCTGACAAATCAGTCCTCCAGAGCTATCGAATTCTTCCGAATCCCACCAGATCGCGTTGTTGAGCTTGGCATGCAAATGAGTGTGTAATGAAGTCCATCGCCCCCTTCTCCGCCCCCGGTCGCTTTTGGCGCGGCAATTTACATACACACTCAAATCTCTCCGACGGAGCTCTGCCGCTCGATGAGGTCGTCAACCGCTACAAAGCCGTAGGCTATGACTTCGTGATGATGTCAGAACATTTCATCGAACATTTCAACTGGCCGATCGCTGATACGCGCCACTTGCGTGGCAATGACTTCACAACCATTCTCGGCGCTGAACTTCACGCCCCCGTCACCTCAGCCGGCGAACTCTGGCACATTGTTGCAGCAGGCTTACCCCTGGATTTTCAACCCGTCGCGAAAGGCGAAACCGGCCCTGCCCTCGCCCGCCGCGCCAAAGCCGCCGGTGCTTTCATCGCCATCGCGCACCCGTCGTGGTCGCGCTACACCATTGAAGATGGCCGCGCCTTGGACTTTGCCCACGCGGTTGAAATTTACAACCACGGCTGCGCTATTGAAAATGACTTGGGCGAAGGCTTCTACTTGCTCGATCAAATGCTCAACGAGGGCCACCACCTCACCGCCATCGCCACCGACGACGCCCATTTCAAAACGCCTGACCACTTTGGCGGCTGGGTGCACGTGAAAGCACAAAGCTTAGACCCCGAAGATGTGCTGAACGCTCTGAAGACCGGAAATCACTATTCGTCGCAAGGTCCCCTCTTCCACGACATTCGCATGGACGGCAAGCACATCGAAATTGAAACCTCACCCGTCGACACCATCACTGTTGTCTGCGGCAATTCACGCACCTGCGTTAAAACCGGCCGCGCCATAACCTCTGCCAGCTTTGATCTGAATATTCTTGAAAAAGGCTGGCTGCTCGAAAAACCATCGCCTTGGCTGCGCGTAACCGCCATCGACAATGCAGGAAAGCGCGCGTGGAGCAATCCGATTTGGCAGCTGAAGGTCTGATGGATAAATTGAAAAAACGACAAAGCGGCCTCAGCGCCGAAAGACGTTAATATTTTAGAGCCTGATTGTCATTGAATGAATCATTCGCACTCCGTCCGTCATGGCCCGCTTTAGGCTTATCAGATTCACACATCTTTTTGAGGCGGTAAGAACTTCGAAAAATAGACCTATAAAAAGCTGTCTTAATTGTTGTTTTAATTTATTTATTCCGTCATCCCGGCGAAGGCCGGGACGAGGCTCATTGCACTTGAAGCATCCCGAAAAGCCTTGTCCCGGCCTTCGCCGGGATGACGTAAAAGTGGATAAAGTGAAGGTTTTTGAGAGCACGAAAACGACCCCAAAAGACGTGGGAATATGATATTCCTAAAGCGGGCCGTGACGTTTGGCTGGGTATGGCTCAATCAAGAACGATCAGAGTCTAAAGGCGCTGCAACAGCGGCACCCTTGCTTCTCGCCAGCGCCGCAGACCTATGCTATTGCAACGCAGCATTCCTGAGCGAGACGAGTCATGACCAAATCCACCCGCATTGAAACCGACACCTTTGGCCCGATTGAAGTTGATGCTTCAAAATATTGGGGCGCACAAGCCCAGCGCTCCTTGCAAAATTTCAAGATCGGTTGGGAACAGCAACCCCTCCCCATTGTTCGCGCCTTAGGCATCGTCAAACGCGCTGCTGCCGAAGCCAACATGGACCTGGGCAAACTCGACGCCAAATTGGGCGCAGTGATCATCCAGGCCTCACAAGAGGTGATCGAAGGCAAACTCGACGCCCATTTCCCCCTCGTGGTTTGGCAAACCGGTTCGGGCACACAATCCAACATGAACGCCAATGAAGTGATTTCAAATCGCGCCATCGAAATCATGGGCGGCAACATGGGGTCCAAAAAACCCATCCACCCCAACGACCACGTCAATATGAGTCAGTCCTCAAACGATACCTTCCCAACCGCCATGCACATCGCCTGCGCTGAGGAAATCATCCACCGCCTGTTGCCAGCGCTCCTGAAACTTCGCAACGCCCTGAACGACAAGGCCGAAGCCTGGAAGCACATCATCAAGATCGGCCGCACCCATACCCAAGATGCAACGCCCGTCACATTGGGTCAGGAATTCTCCGGCTATACCCAACAAATCAACAATGGTATCAGGCGTATAGAGCAAACTCTTCCAGATTTAATGGAACTTGCCCAAGGCGGCACTGCCGTGGGCACCGGCCTTGCCTCTCCGATTGGTTTTGCCGAAAAAGTGGCAGAACGCATCGCCGCTATCACGCAGCTGAAGTTCAAGACCGCCCCCAACAAATTTGAGGCCTTGGCCGCCCATGACGCTATGGTCATGAGCCACGGCGCCATCACATCCGTCGCCATGAGCTGTTTCAAAATTGCCAATGATATCCGTTTTCTGGGCTCTGGTCCGCGCGCTGGCTTGGGCGAACTGTCGCTGCCTGAAAACGAGCCGGGATCCTCCATTATGCCAGGTAAAGTCAACCCGACACAGTCAGAAGCCTTGACCCAGGTGGCCGTACAAATTCACGGCAATAACGCCGCCATGAGCTTTGCCGGATCCCAAGGCCATTTCGAACTCAATGTTTTCAACCCGGTGATGGCCTACAACTTTCTGCAGTCGGTGCGCCTCCTTGCAGACGCCGCCGTATCTTTCACCGACAACTGCGTTGTGGGCATTGAACCCCGCCTCGACAACATTGCCAAAGGTCTTGCCAATTCATTGATGTTGGTAACACCTTTGAAAGAAAAATACGGCTATGACCGTGCCGCGAAGATCGCCAAAACCGCCCACAAGAACGGCACCACGCTGCGCGAGGAAGCCATCAAGGACGGCATTCCGGCGGATGACTTCGACGCCATTGTAAAACCGGAAAATATGTTAGCGCCATCATGAACAAAGCAACTGTTATCGCCTTAGTCGGAGTCATCGTTGCCATGCCGATGGTATATATTGTTTTCAACGGCATAGAAAAACCTGATGTCTTCACCTTTCGAGGTGCGCCCGTGCAAATGGTTGAACCACAAAACGGCACTGTAATTGTGCCAACAGAAACTGAAAACCAACAAGCGGTGCCCATGCGCGCTACTTTGAAATCAGCTTTCACCGAAAAAACCACAGGTTTAAAACCACCCTTTGCCGATGACTTGGTGCTATCCATAAATTCAGTTTCAAACAAGGTCACCACCTGCTTGGAAGACGGAACAATTCCTGAGCAAGCACATTTTGAATTGGCGTCCACATGTGCGCCAGCCCATTTCGAAAATATGAAACTTGATCGCAAAACCCTGCTGGAGACTGACGCCAAAGAACAGTTCATCATGTTGGGAGCAACCAGCAACAATCAAATAAAGCTCTACTACAAAAAATTGATCGCCACCTATGTTTCAAAAGACATGACGCAAGGCGACCGCAAACGCGAAGCCTGCATCGTGCGCATTATGTTGGACCACCTGTTGGGCCAACCCGCAAACGTCGAAGCCAGTTGCCCGGCTTCGACAGGCTAAGTCATGGCCGAAATTATCAACCTGCGTCGCTTCAAAAAAACCAAAGCCAAAGACGAGCAAGTCGAAACTGCTGATACCAACCGCGTGAAATTCGGCCGGACCAAAGCAGAAAAACAACTTGCACAAAAACAAAGCGAGCTATCAAAGCGTAGCCTCGACAGCCACAAGCGCGACGATACCTGAATGACGAAGGACAGAAAGCGCTCGCTGACAATAGCAGGCCACCGCACATCCATTTCACTGGAACCGGAATTTTGGCAGGCCCTCGGTGCCATCGCCGCAAAAAACCATCAAAGCATTTCCAAACTCGTCAGCGAAATCGACCAAACCCGAGGCGAACGAAACCTGTCATCTGCTCTGCGTGTGCACGTGTTGTTGCAGCAACAAAATTAACTGGAGCCTTTAAAGCCCCCGCCGCACCGCCAGGCGTCGCGCATGCCGTAGCAAATCTTGCCTTGCCGTTGCCGCACTGGCCTTCATTGCAGCATCCACAATGGCCTGCAAAGCGATGTTTTTCTTCTCACGTTCGGCAGCATGAAACCGCCGCAGACGCGCTTGCACACGAAGCTCAGCCCGGGTGTTTTGATAATCCGCAAAGCGCTGCTCGTCCTCACGCCGCTGCTGTTCTTCTTTTGCCGCCAGTTTTTGTTGCTCTACTTGCAAGCGTTCCAACTCAGCCATTTCTTTGGACAACAACGCATAACCCAACTTGGCCGCCAAAGCCGAAGTCCCATTGCGCACATCAAGCCCGCCAGCCACACCATCATAAACGATATTGACAACCGGCAAGTCTGGCTGTCGAGACAGCATCACTGTTGTCGCCACTTTAATTTGCCGAGACGTGATATCCATTTGCGACGCAACTTCGACTTCAACATCAGGTTTAACCACTGTGAAGGACGACAACACCATTTCACCCGTTGTGATTTTGACAGTGCCGATGCGTTCGCCAATTTCGCTCCCCGGTGCACTGTCTAAAACTGCCAGTGCTGACGTTAAGGCTTCGGGCGATGTTGCATTCAGAACCGCATTCGCAAACCCATCCAGTGTGAGGCTGACAAAGGCTACGTTTGAAAGCCCATAATTGCCCTGCCCATCTAAAGCCGCCAGTGCAGCAGCCGGACTGCGTCCTGAGGATTTGAAATTGCCTTGCAGCAACAAATCGCCTTTCACCAATTCAGCACCATTTTTGTTTTTGAAATGTGGAGCCAAATCAACCGGCCACCTGCCACTGCCCTCGAGGTCATAACTTTCACCGCGCGGTTTCAAAACCACATCAGCCTTTAAGCCTTGCTCTCCCGCACTGGTAATCGAGAGCCGTCGTTCTTCCGGTTCAAAACCAATGCCCACGACAACTTCCCGAGCAGGGGCCGCACTCATCGTTTCAAACTGCAACGGCCTTAGAAACAGTTCACCGGCCAACCCGCCTTTAAGCACTGCAAAACTGTTGGAGAAGTCAGCAACAGCACCTTCCCACGGCATAAAGGCCAAAGCCAAAATCTCAGGCATTGAAACACTATCTGTTTCGATGTCCGCTTCAAATCGAAGGTCTGCTGTAACTTGCGCCTGTCCTGAGAACCGCTGTCCCGCAAAATTTCCGCTCACATCAATAAAAGACAATGTGTCGTCCTTCATTGCCACTACAGAAGAATAGTCCAAAGGCTGTGCGACATTATTTGCCACTGGCAGTCCCGACGCTTGCACCACGGCCCTGCCATCTTCTGCATTGACCTGCAATTTTCCAGAAAGCCCATAAAACGGTTTCTGCGCATGTGCAGTACCCGCAAATTCTGCAACGGCATCCAACGCCTCGAGCCGCGACGACACGACGAAGCCGTCAGATATCGAGCCATTAAATTCAAAGGTGACATCACCCGGTCCCACAGTGCCAATGGGTTGAACTCCCACAAGTTTGGCGAGAACTGCACTATCAGCGCTGTTCAAACCACCGGAAGCAGCAAGGTTCATGCCCGCTCCTTTTTCGAGTTCGCGCGCAGTGGCCACCAACTCGCCTTTTAATGCGCCACTGGTCCCCCGCGCGACAATCCCTATTTCAGGTCCATTTTTTTGTGGCACTGCTGTAAGTGTGGCATCAAATTGCGTTTGCCCCAAAGCCTCAGTCCAATTTCCCGCACCATATTCCAATCCGGTCAAGCGTAAGAACCCGCGCGGGTCAGCAGCTTGTAAATTGAAATTTAAAACCCCTTCCGGCCCATCTCCCTTGTCAACCAGTTCGCCGCCACCTTGCACACGCGCGCCACCAACATTTCCAAGTGTAAGTTGCTTGATATTGAACCCATTGGCCTGGGTCGAGACGTTCAAAACTGCACCTTGCGCGATGACGCCATTCAACAAGACACGGTCACTTTTCAAAGTCACTTGCCAATTGCCTTTATCCCGGCCCTGACCTTGCGCCAATATTGAAATCAAACTTGGCAATCCACCATCACGCACAAACGACCAACCATTGGGCATCAGATTGTCAATGTCCAACTGCTCGACTGCAATTGAAATGTCCGAACCTTGATCAGCGGCATTACCTGTGGACAATGAAGCTGTGCCTTGCGCGCCATCAAAGGCATAAGCAACATCAGTCAAATCCAAGCCTTCGCGCGTCCAATTCAATGCGCCATGTTGCACTTCGAGACGCCCTCTACTTCCCGTCCAATGCGTGCTCAAACTTTCTTTCCATGTCGGTGCCAGCCAAGACACAAAAGACCGCATATCCCCGGTTTCAAATTTGAACTTACCGCCTAACTGGGCAGCCTTTTCACCCGGAAACAAGATACCATCAAACACCCCAACGGAACGTCCGGGCAATTCCGCCACAAACTCGTGCACACGCAATGCTTCTTTCTGCAAACTACCAGCAAGCCGCACATCATTCAAAGCCTGCCCGCCACTCGTCAGTACACTGACATTCAGCTTATAGTCAGCCACTAACTTTGCAGGAGTATTGAGCAACAATTGATTGGCGACCGATAAAAACCCGCCATCACGCCACTGCCGCATAGCCTCTGAACCAACCAGCGTATCCAAATTGATACGCGGCGACTTTAAATCAAGCTGCGCCACTGATTGAGTGCCAAACTCCACCACAGCATCGCCTTCGATCAAAGTGCCACTGTCTTTACGATCCGACGGGGCAATCTTGATTTTAAGAAGGCTCATGCGTTTTTCTGAAACATCCACTTGCGCTTGAATGGCCAGTGGCTTCAATGCGCCTTCGGCACTTTGCTTTTCACCTTTCGACTCCTGCGGATCAATGCGCAACGCACCTTTAAAGGCCGAACCATCCCAAGCCCCATCCAAAGCGCCACTTGGGTAAGACAAATCATGCGGCGTCAGTTTCACCGTAAACTTGAGCGGTTGTTCCACTTCTTTCTCGCTGGTAACAACGTTCACATCAAATGCCGCATCATTGCATTTGGCTGCACCCTTCATGCGCCAGGGGCCGAGAATAGACTGTGCCGAAAGTGTCGTGTTCAGATCTGTCAACACGGTCGAATTGCCATTGCGCAAGTCATCAAATGAGATGAGCCCCCGTGTGACGACGATCTGATCTAATTTCACCCGCGACAACAACCCCTGCCCGGTCACTTGCTCTTGAGGAGCAAAAATCCAATTCACATCGCCACTGGCATTGCGCTGCAAATTCACTTCCGGTTTTGCAACATCAACCGTTTCAACATCAATCGACCCGTTGAACAAGCCGCCCAGCGAAAGCCGCACACGCACCGCCTCTGCCTTTATAAAAGCGGAATCCGAAAACCCGTCCGGATTACCGATGGCCACGTTTTGCCCCTCCAACTGCGGCCACGGAAACAGCTTGACAGCAATGTCACCACCAATGGTCACTTCGCGCCCCGTGAGCTTGCGGCCATAGGTTTCAAGCTGGCCACGATAGTTATTCCAAGGCACCACATAAGGTGCGGCCAAAGCAGCCGTCACCAACAGTGTCAGCATCAATCCAAAATAGAAAACCGGTGACTTCCAGATGCTCATGTAAAATCCGGCCCCGCGTTTTTGCCGGGATTCATGATGTTCTGTGGGTCCAATGCTTTTTTAATGGCAACCATCACATCCAACCCTGCGCCATGTTCGCGCGCCAGATAACCCCTTTTGCCCCGCCCAATGCCATGCTCACCCGTACACGTGCCACCCATCAAAAGGGCGCGGTCAATCAAACGGTCATAAGCCGCCTTCACAACTTTCAATTCCGTTTCATCTTCGCAATTACAATACATCACCACATGAAAGTTGCCGTCCCCCACATGGCCGATCATCGGGCCATAGATTTTGTGGGTCTCTAAATCCAGGCGCGTTTCTTCAACACAATCGGCCAAGCGCGAAATCGGCACGCAAACATCAGTCGCAATCGCCTCAGATTTTCCGGGAGCAATGTTTTTCGTGGCCCAGAATGCATCATGCCGCGCTTGCCATAACCGTGTCCGGTCTTCTTCCAAAGTCGCCCATTCAAACGCCCCGCCACCATGCGATGCTGCAATGCTTGCGAACAATTCTGACTGTTCTTTGACCCCGGCAGGTGTACCATGAAACTCCACAAATAAAGTTGGCGCAACCGCCAGCGACAATTTCGAATAGGCATTAATCGCTTTGATATGCTCAGCATCCACCAACTCAATCCGTGCCACTGGTATGCCGTTCTGAATGGTCTCAATCGTGGTTTTGCAACACGCCTCAACCGAAGGAAACGAACACACACCAGCGGCCATCGCTTCTGGAATGCCGTGCAGCTTCAGCCCCACTTCCGTGATCACGCCCAGCGTGCCTTCGCTGCCCACCATCAACCGCGTCAGATCATACCCCGCCGATGACTTCTTGGCCCGACCCCCGGTTTTCACAATCGAGCCATCTGCCATCACAACGGTCAGCCCCATCACATTCTCGCGCATCGTGCCATAGCGCACCGCATTGGTGCCGGAAGCCCGCGTCGCCGCCATGCCACCGAGCGAAGCATCAGCGCCGGGATCAATCGGAAAAAACAGGCCTTGATCGCGCAGATGCGTGTTCAACTGCTTTCGCGTCACACCCGCCTGAACCCGGCAATCCAAATCCTCAGAATTCACTTCGAGAATATGATTCATCCCATTGAGATCAATCGATATCCCACCAAACGGAGCGGTGAAATGCCCCTCCAGCGATGTGCCCGTACCAAACGCAATAACCGGCACGCGCAACGCCGCACACACCTGCACCACACCCTGCACTTCTTCTGTCGATTTAACGAAAGCCACAGCATCCGGTGGCGCACCGGCATTCCACGTCAAATCCTTGCCATGCTGCTCCCGCACAATGGCAGCGGTCGAAAGCCTATCGCCCAGCAAATTGTGCAAACGTCGAATAGCGTCTTGAGTAGCAGGGCGTGTTGAACCATGATCCATGTCACCAAATCTAACACATATTTACGAGTCTGCGATGCCCGAATCCACAGCCCATATCTCCACCGCCCACATCTCCACCGTCATGGCCATCGAAAGCCAATGGATCGACTACAACGGCCACTTCAACATGGCCTATTACGGCGTACTTTTCGACCGCGCCGCCGACCAAATGTTCGCCGAACTGGGCCTTGGCTCCGATTATGTGAAAGCCACCAACAACAGCTTCTTCACGCTGGAAACCCATTGCTCATACTTGCGAGAGGTGCAAGCCACCGACATCGTCACCATCGCCAGCCAGATTATTGACCACGACCACAAGCGCGTCCACTACGTCCAACACATGCGCCTGCCCGACGCAACACAAGTCGCCTGCATCCTCGAAGTCATGGTCAGCCACGTCGATCTGAACACCCACAAAACCTCAAATTTCCCCGATGATGTAAAGGCGCGGATCGATACAATGGCGGCGGAACACAAATCACTGCCGGTGCCAGCGCAAGTCGGGCGGAAGATTGGAATACCGCGCAAAGCTTGACAAAACATCAAAATGCATGCAGACTGCATGCATGGGAAAACACATTCACATCAGAGATTTTGACAGCGATCTCCACCAAGTCTTGGTCGACCGGGCAAAGCGCAAAGGGCTTTCGCTTTCAGAGTACTTGCGCCAGGAACTCACGCGCTTGGCATCAAATCCCTCCATTGATGAAGTCATGCATCGCCTCATAAATTTGCCGCGCCCAAACATCCCCCGCGAAGTGATACAAAAGGCAGTACAAGAGGCTCGCGCTGAAAGAGAAGCAGAATTAGACGAGCGCTACGGTTTTTTTGAACAAACACGCCCTCTTGAAAAATGATTGTCTTAGATACGTCAGCAGCACTAGACGGATATTTTGAGCCGTCATGCTGGAACAGCCTCATTTCCTTGATAAAATCTCAAACCATTCTCGTGCCTCAACATTTTGAAATTGAATGCATGAGTGGCTTGCGCCGCATTGATCGTTACAGAAGCCTATCTTCCGCGGAGTTCTCAGCATTCAAACACTTCGTCGAAGACATTCCATTGATCGTCATTCCAACCATCGCACTCTATGAGTCGATTTGGGAATTGCGCCACAACACAACCTCATATGATGCAAATTATGTTTCAATCGCAATGGCGACGGATTCAATCCTTATTACACATGATCAAAAACTGACAAAAGCGGCCGCAAGCCTCGTCAACATTCAACGTTTAGACGCCCCCGCCCCATAATCGTCACACGGCTGTAAACTTCAGGCCCCATTCAGCTTGCACTGTGCAAACCACGCACAGTTCAAAAAAGGAGGCTCACATGACAAACAACGGTTACCAGCATTTTGCTGAAGCACTTGTCTTTGCTCACGGCCCCAAGGCCTTGAATGAAGCCATCCGCCATGCAGATTTTTGCCTGAAACAAGGCGACACCGACATGGCCGCCCACTGGCAGGCCACCATTGAAGAGATGCGAAATTCAAAAAATCCGGTCCCCTGCACAGCGATTGATTTTCAATACGCGGCTTGAGCTCCCTCATCCGGCGCATTCGCGCCACCTTCTCCCGCTCAAAAAGCGGGAGAAGGCTTCAAAACGTTACTGCCTTCTCCCGCATTTTGAGCGGGAGAAGGTGCCCGAAGGGCGGATGAGGGAAAACATCTCCACCGCTAACCATGCTATAGAAAAACCGAATCTGATTTTTCTATGAGCACCATGACCCCTATCGACCTCGCTGACTTCGAAGACGAACCACACACGCCTGCTCCCGGTGGTCTGGCCGCGCGCGCCATGGCGGCACCCGCCCCGCAATATCTCAAAGGCTTGAACACCGAGCAGCGCGACGCCGTACTCTCCATCGACGGCCCCTTGCTCGTCCTCGCAGGGGCAGGCACTGGGAAAACCCGCGTTCTCACAACCCGCCTCGCCCATGTGCTCACCTTGCGCAAAGCCTGGCCCAATCAAATCCTCGCCGTCACCTTCACCAACAAAGCCGCCCGCGAAATGAAAGAACGGATCGGTATGCTCATCGGCGGCATGGTCGAAGGCATGACCTGGCTTGGCACCTTCCATTCCATCGGCGTCAAGATCCTGCGCAACCACGCCGAACTTTGCGGCCTACGCTCTGGTTTTTCGATCCTCGACATGGACGACCAACTCCGTCTCCTCAAGCAACTGCTCGAAGCCGAAAACATTGACGAAAAGCGCTGGCCCGCCCGCCAACTCGCCAGCATGATCGACGGCTGGAAAAACAAAGGCCTCACCCCCGATAAAGTGCCGCAAGCCGAAGGCTATGCTTACGGCAACGGCCTTGGTGCGAAACTCTATGCTGACTACCAAGCCCGCCTGAAAATCATCAACGCAGCTGACTTTGGCGACCTCCTGCTCGAACCCTTGCGCATGTTCCAGGAAAACCCGGACGTTCTCAAAACCTATCAAGAGCGCTTCAAATATATGCTGGTCGACGAATACCAGGACACCAACATCGCGCAATACTTGTGGCTGCGCCTGCTCGCCCAAGGCCACAAAAACATTTGCTGTGTGGGCGACGACGACCAATCGATTTATGGCTGGCGCGGTGCCGAAGTCGATAACATCCTCCGCTTTGAAAAAGATTTCCCCGGCGCCAAAGTCATCCGCCTCGAACAAAACTACCGCTCGACGCCGGATATTTTAGGTGCCGCCTCAGGTCTCATCGCCAAAAACGAATCCCGCCTCGGCAAGACACTTCACACCACCAAAAACGAAACCGAAAAAATCAAACTCCGCGGCCACTGGGACTCCGAAGAAGAAGCCCGCACCGTCGGCGACGATATCGAAAGCCTCTATGCCAAAGGCGAGCGTTACGCCGACATGGCCATCCTCGTCCGCGCCTCTTTCCAGATGCGCTCGTTTGAAGATCGCTTCATCACGCTGGGCCTGCCCTATCGCGTCGTCGGCGGCCCGCGCTTTTATGAACGCGCCGAAATCAAAGACGCCGTGTCTTACTTCGCTGTAGTGCTGTCGCCCGACAATGATCTGAAATTTGAGCGCATCATCAACACGCCAAAACGCGGCATTGGCGATGCCTCGATCAAGAAAATCTATGACGTGGCCCGCCGCCAAGGCACTTCGCTTTATACCGCTGCCACCAGCATGCTCGCCACAGACGAACTGCCCAACAAGGCCCGCACTTCTCTGCGTCTGTTGCTCGAAAGCTTCACCAGATGGCGGCACCAGCGCGATGCTCTACCCCAAACAGAACTCGCCGAAATCATCCTTGATGAATCGGGCTACACCGAAATGTGGCAGAACGATAAAAGCCCCGAAGCCCAAGGCAAACTCGAAAACTTGAAAGAACTTGTCCGCTCCATGGGCGAATTCGAAAACCTCGCAGGCTTCATGGAACATATTTCCTTGGTCATGGACCGCGACCAGGGCGAGAACACCGACGAAATCAACATCATGACTCTGCACTCCGCCAAGGGCCTGGAATTCGGCACAGTGTTTTTGCCAGGCTGGGAAGAAGGCCTGTTCCCGCATCAACGCAGCTTGGACGAAAACGGCAAAGCGGGCCTCGAAGAAGAACGCCGCCTCGCCTACGTCGGCATCACGCGAGCCAAATCGAGAGCCACCATCAGCTTCGCCCAAAACCGCCAAGTCCGTGGCCTCTGGCAATCCGCCATCCCCTCAAGATTCCTCGACGAACTCCCCGCCATCCACGTCGAAGTCGTCCCCATGACCACCAGCTACGGCGGCTACGGCATAGGGTCCTACGGCGGCTCAAGATTCGACACCGCAGGCAGCTTCAAAAAAGAATCAACCTACGCCACACCGGGCTGGCAACGCGCCAGCGAAAGACAACAACGCGGCGAGACTCTGAGAAGCACCCCAACCTTCCGCGAAGCCAGCAGCGACATCGTCGGCGCAGAGGGACTGGGCTATGAGGTGGGAAACCGAGTCTTCCACCAAAAATTCGGCTACGGCACGGTCACAAGCGTGGACGCAAATAAGCTAACGGTAGATTTCGATAAGGCGGGGGAGAAGCGTGTGATCGATACGTTCTTAGAGCGGGGGTGAACAATGAGTGGTCGTAAAGTTGTACTTCTCGTTTTCGCGATACCAACCTTTGCATTTTTTGGATTAATTTTTTTCGCCGCCTGGAGTGATTATCAAGACAGAGGATGCCCCGGTGCGTGGCAGTGTAGTGATGCCATCGGAACGATGATCGTTGCGGGTATGGTTTTAACGCTTATGGCAGTACTTGTTGGCTTTGGATTTTGGCCATTTAAGCGGCATAAAAAACGAAATGAATAACTAAATCGGATACTGCCCCTCACCTCCCTCGCGCCGAAGGCGTGGGGGAGTATGTCCGTGAGGACGGGAGGGGGTGTTTGACGCGCACTCCCTCTCTCAAACCCGGCCCCACATCAAGCACCCCCTCCCCCTTCGGGTACTCCCCCATCGCTGCCCGCTGAGGGAGAAAGAAGGACTTGAAAACGTAATACGTATAACGTATATGTAAACTCATGCACAAAAAAATGACCATAACGCTCGACGAAACGGTTTACGACGGCCTTTACCGCACCATTGGCAAGCGCCGCATGAGCCAATTTATTGAAGACCTTCTGCGTCCGCATGTTTTGGACTCAGCACTCGATGCTGGTTACCAAGCCATGGCGGCTGACGAAACACGTGAGGCAGACGCCCAAGATTGGATCGACGCATTGAGCAAAGATTTGGCCGATGAAGCGCGGTGAGGTCTGGTGGGTTGAATTTGACCCTGCCATTGGAAGCGAAATTGCCAAGCGAAGACCCGCCATCATTGTGAGCAACGACTCGGCCAACCGCAACCTTTCCCGCGTGATCGTTATTCCAGTGACGAGCAGCACATCACGGGTATACCCCGGCGAAACCTTAGTCAAAGTCGGCTCTCAAACCAGCAAAGCCATGGCAGACCAAATCATGGCCGCTGACAAGAGCCGCTTGAAAACACAGCTTGGCACACTCACAAAATCGGACTTGCAGTTGGTTGAACAAGCAATTCGCATCCAGCTTGGCCTCGCAATTTAGAGCGCCCTCGCTCCACGTAATAAACCTCAACCTTATCCGTCACCTTCACCGTCATCGAAATTAAAGCGAACATTTCCCCTTTCCTCCCTCGCGCCAAAGGCGTGGGGGAGTACGTCCGTGAGGACGAGAGGGGGGTGTTTGCCGCACACGCCATCTCAAAAACCCGGCCCCACATCAAACACCCCCTTCCCCTGCTGGTACTCCCCCATCGCTACGCCCTGAAGGAGAAAGGCACACTACGCCATTGACTTACATGCGCCATTGGCGTACAAACAAACATGCTCGTTGCCGTTATTGAAACCGACGCCTACCTCTCCAAAGCCGAAAAGATCATGTCGGCTGCGGAAAGAGAGAATGTTGTTTTGATGATTTCAGCAACCCCTCTAATCGGCGATGTCATTCCCGGAACAGGCGGCTTGCGCAAAGTGCGCATTCCCCTGCAAGGTCGGGGCAAGCGCGGCGGTGGACGTGTCATTTATTGGTACTATAATGAAGGCTACCCCGCAATTTTGATGTGGGCTTTTGCCAAGAATGAAGTGTCAGACTTATCGCCAACACAAAAGAAAACACTTGCCGCTTTGTCGGAAACATTCACAACACAGTTCAGGAGCGTAAAATGAAAAAATCAGATTTCGAAGGCCTGATGCAGGGCATGAATGAAGCCAGCACATTTTTCCGCACCGGCAAACTCATGGGCGGCAAAATTCACATTCCCGCTGATATTGACGCCGCATCCATCCGCGCCAAAACGGGCCTCAGTCAAACTGCCTTCGCGCAACAAATCGGCGTCTCCGTTTCCACACTCCGCAACTGGGAACAAGGCCGCCGCGTGCCCGACGGCCCCGCCCGCGTGTTGCTAACCTTGCTCAGCAAAGACGCCGACATCGTCCGCCGCACGCTGAAATCAGCGGCTTAACCCTCCACGTAGTAAACCTCAACCACGCCCTTGATCTTCACCGTCATCGGATTGCCATAACGGTCCTTGCTCTTTCCGCCCGCAGGCAAGCGCACCCAACCCTCGGAAATGCAATACTCCTCAACCGTGGTTTTCTCAACGCCATTAAACCGGATGCCGATTTGGTGTTGCAACACCGCCTCGCTAAAAAACGGGCTGCGTGGATCAACACACAAATGGTCAGGCAAAGGCGGCTTCACATCGGTCATTCGAAAAACTCCAAATCAATTTTCGAACTGCAATTAACCCAAACTCAGCGCCGCGCCAACAAAACCTTCCGCACGCCCCGAAGTGCATGTCGCCGCTTGTCGCAGCCTCCACCCCATTGGCGCTTCGGGCCAACGTCAATATGCACAATGGAATTTCCACAATAAGTGCCCACACCACCCACAATCGGCATGCGCTTGACATAAGCCAACAACTTCTGCTCACCCACACCCTCAACGCGGATATCAGCGGCCATGCAGCGGAGATGATAGGAACCTTTGCGACCGCCTGCCCGTCGATTTGATCTGAACGAGCGACATCCAGACGTGACGTGAACCGAGCGACCATAATGCGCACCAATCTGCGCCAGAGCCACTCTCAGTTTCGGATTAAGACCTGACGTGCCGGCTTGAACCGCTGGCACACCAAACAAAATCACAACACCCAAGCAAACCACAACACCAAAACGCATGCTACTCACCCACCCAACACCAAGAATACCACATCCAAGGTTGAGTTAGGCCGCGTCGCTCTCGCGAGTCAAGGTTAATCAATCATTAAGATTGCAGCCCGTCAGGTCTGCTTTCGCAGCTTTCAGGCCGCTACAGGCGCAAACTTCATGGCAATGCCATTGATGCAATAGCGAAGCCCCGTCGGCTGCGGACCGTCTTCAAACACATGGCCCTGGTGGCCGCCGCAACGTGCGCAATGCACTTCGACGCGCGCAGAAAACAACGTATTGTCTTCCTTGCTGCCAATCGCCTTCGGCAGGAAATCATAAAAACTGGGCCAACCCGTGCCTGACTCATATTTGGTTTCAGACGCAAACAACGGCAAATCACAGCCCGCACAATTGAACGTGCCCTTGCGCTTTTCGTCCAGCAAGGCGCTGGTAAAAGCGCGTTCGGTGGCTTCCTCACGCAAAACGGCAAAGGACTCCGGCGACAGAATCTGCTTCCATTCCTCCGGGGTTTTGGTGATTTCAAAAACAGCTTCGGCGGTTGTGGCGTGGCTACGGCCAAACAAAAGCCCAATGGTTGAAAGAGCAGTGGCGGCAAGTGCAAAACGACGGTTCATGGATAACCTCCTGTTGATACTTCTCTATACGACACAAACGCGAAACCGAAGTCTCACATTCAGGCCTCGGCCCCTCAAACAAATGTGAACCACACGTCATCCCCGTCATTCCACCTGACGGCCGGAAATCGAAGCCCCGGCCCCCGCATCCAGTTTGCGGTAGGACAATAGCGCAAAGGCTGAAATTGCCGACACAACCAGCAGCGCAAACGAAAAATCCGCCGCAATCAATTCCTCACGTCCCGCCCACCATAGCCGCGCATCCAGCAAGAACGCCGCAACCGATACGCCAACAGCCAAAAACAACTGCTGCAACACCGTGTAAAGTGCATTGGCCCGCGCCATGTCTTTGGTGTCAATGTCGGCATAGGCCAAGGTGTTCAATGCAGAAAACTGCAACGACCGCATAAAGCCTGAGACCAGCAAGATACCAAACATCAACACCACGGGCATTGTCGCCACAAAACTGGCCTTGGCGGCAAACATCACACAGCTTAAAACCCCATTGATCATCAACAAATTCCGATAACCAAAACGCCGAACCAGGGGCGACACGGTGAACTTCATCAACACCGCACCAAGCGCCGAACCCACTGTGATCATGCCGCTTTCAAACGCCGAAAAGCCAAACCCCAGTTGCAGCATCAGCGGCACCAAAAATGGCGTGGCCCCCACGGCAATGCGATAAAGATTGCCGCCAATCACCGAATGCCGAAAACTGCCATAACGCATCAATCGGAAATCCAAGATCGGATGTGCAACACGTTGCGCATGAAGCCAATAGGCCGCCAACAACAACAATCCCGTCACGATCATCGCAATCACTTGCGTGTGACTGATCAATCCACGCCCTGCCACCGTCATGCCCATGACGGCGAGTGCCAAGCCTAAACTCGACAACACAAAGCCTTTGAAATCCAACGGCGGCGGCACATCCGCTTTAAAATTCGGCAGCTTCCACAGCGCCATTGCCAATGCAAAAACCCCAAAAGGCAGGTTCATCCAGAAGATCCACCGCCAATCATAAACCGTTGTAATATAACCACCAATGGGTGGACCGATCAGCGGCCCGATCAAGGCCGGAATAGTAAGCCACGCAATCGCATCCAACAACTGCGACTTCGGCACCGCCCGCAACAGAATAATCCGTCCGACCGGCACCATCATCGCCGCCCCTGCACCTTGAATGCCACGCGACACCACAAGCCATTCCAAACTGTCTGCAAAGCCGCAGGCCACCGAGGCCGCCGTAAAAACCACAATCGCCAAACTGAAAACCCACTTCGCCCCAAACCGATCCGCCATCCATCCGCTGATCGGCAGCAACACCGTGAGGCCCAAAAGATAAGTCGTAAAAGCTAGCTTCAAGGAAATCGGACTGGTGCCCAAATCCCGTGCAATATCCGGCAGCGACGTCGCAATAATGGTCGAGTCCATCTGCTCGATAAACAAAGCAGCGGCAATGGTCAGCGGAAGGATGCGGGAAAAAGCAGGGGCCACCATATCCGTCATCCCGACGAAAGTCGGGAACTCCCAAAATGTTGCAAAGATTCCGGCTTCCGCCGGAATGACGTCGTGTTGATGTGATGGATTTTAAGTGCTCGCCGCAAACTTACCCCTTCAAAGCAGCATCAATATCGGAAGCCGCGTGCCGCTCCCGCAACTGTTCATTGGCCGCCCCCCAGGTGCGATTGACAATCCGCCCGCGTTGCACAGCCGGTCGCGCCAACACGTCATGGGTCCAGCGCACCACGTTTTTATAGGACGCCACATCCAGAAACTCCGCAGCGCTATAAGAATTCAAAACCAACCCGCCATACCAAGGCCAAATCGCCATATCGGCAATCGTATAATCGTCACCCGCCACAAACCGGGTAACCGCAAGTTGGCGGTCGAGAACATCCAACTGCCGCTTGGTTTCCATGGCGTAACGGTTGATTGGATATTCCTGTTTCGTCGGCGCATAAGCATAAAAATGTCCAAACCCACCGCCCACAAACGGCGCTGAACCCATTTGCCAAAACAGCCAATTCAAAACCTCAGTCCGCGCTGCACCGTCGCGCGGCAGGAAGTGACCAAACTTTTCAGCCAGATAAACCAGCATAGACCCGGACTCGAACAACCGCGTCGGTGGCGATGTCGAATGATCCATCAAAGCCGGAATTTTCGAATTCGGATTAACGCCAACAAAGCCCGATCCAAACTGGTCCCCCTTGCCAATGTCAATCATCCACGCATCATATTCCGCACCCGCAACACCAAGCTGCAACAACTCTTCCAGCATGATCGTCACTTTTTGGCCATTGGGCGTACCCATCGAATAAAGCTGCATCGGATGCTGACCCACAGCCAAAACCCGATCATGCATCGCCCCGGCAATCGGCCGATTGGTAGAAGCAAAAGTACCCCCATTTTCCTGATCCCAAGTCCAAACCTGTGGGGGAACATAGTCGTCGGCTAAAGTCATATCCATGCCTCGATTTTTCTGTGATTGAATGCGAGAGAGTTATCTAGGCAAGCACCCTGCAAATTGCCATGATAAAATCTGTAATTCAGAGAATCACATTAATGTGATTGCGATGAGAGGGGCTTTTACTTCTTTTTAAGTCAGTGACTTGCACATTACAGCATGACCGAAACCATCCGCAGTGCCGAACTGCTCTCAGCCCTCTCCCATGCGCTCGACCTCACAGAAGGCCAACCCCAAGGCCACTGCATCCGCGTTTGCTGGATCGGCACCCACATCGGCAAAGCCATCAACTTGCCCGAAGCCGAACTGTCTGAACTCTACTATACGCTGCTGCTGAAAGACTTGGGCTGCTCCTCCAACGCCGCCCGCATTTGCCAGCTCTATTTGACTGACGATCAAAAATTCAAATCCGATTTCAAGTTGATCGACGGCAGCCTCTCACAAGCTCTGCGCTTCGTCCTCTCACACACAGGTCTACAATCCGGCATGTCTGAGCGTTTCCGCGCCGTTGTCAACATCATGAAAAACGGTGGCCAGATTTCGAAAGAACTCATCGAAGCCCGTTGCCACCGTGGCGCCGACATTGCCCGCATGATGGGATTTTCGGAAAACGTCGCCACATCTATCCAAAACCTTGATGAACATTGGGATGGTCGCGGCAAGCCTGAAGGCCTGTCAGCCCGCAACATTCCATCGGCCGCGCAAATCGCCCTCCTCGCGCAAGTGGCCGATGTATTCCACACTTCATCCGGCAAAGACGCCGCCATTCGCGAAATCGAAAGCCGCTCCGGCACATGGTTTGCGCCTGACTTGGTCGAAGTCTTCAAAGCCCTCGCCGACTGGGAAGGATTATGGGAACCCCTCGCATCACCACACCTTCAATCCCACGTCCTCGGCCTTGAACCAGAAGACCGTCAACGCATCGCAACCGAAGACGATTTGGACCGCGTCGCCAAAGGATTTGCCATGGTTATTGACTCAAAAAGCCCCTTCACCCGTGGCCACTCTGACCGCGTCGCTCTGTTCACCGATCTTATCGCTGAAGAACTGGGGCACACTGAAGCACACCGCCGCTGGCTCCGCCGTGCAGCACTTCTCCACGACATCGGCAAGCTCGCCATTTCCAATACCATTCTCGACAAGCCCGCGAAACTCACCGACGAAGAATTCGCAATTATCAAAACCCACCCCGTGCATTCGCAAAACATTCTGAACGCCGTCGCAGCCTTCGCTGATATGGCCGACATTGCCGCCCACCACCACGAGCGCTTGGATGGCAAAGGCTATCCGCACAATCTGAAAGCCGAACAGATCAGCCCCGACACCCGCATTGTGACCGTCGCTGATGTGTTCGACGCACTGACAGCCGACCGCCCTTACCGCAAAGCCATGACTCCCCGCGAAGCCTTCGCCATCATGGACAAGGACGCAGGCACCGCATTCGACGAGACCTGCCTCGCAGCACTCAAAGCAGCATTGCGCCGCGCAGAGTTGGCAGAAGCCGCTTAATCTTATATAGGGGAGGACTGAGCACGAGACTCAGCGAACCCCACGCGTATTCCCGCCGGTTCAAATTCTGAAAACAGAGTATAACATGAACTGGTTCTTCACTTGGGCAGAACGCCGCGTTGACAGCTTCCCCGTGGGGCAACCCACCAAACCACCCGCCAACACCTGGGGCTTCATCCGCCATTATACCAAGCCATTTTACCCGCTGATTATCGCGGGCTTTTTGCTCTCGATCATCCTCGCCATCATTGAAGTGCGCCTCTTCGCCTATGTCGGCAGTTTGGTAGACACCTTAGGTACCGCTGACCGAAGCACCTTCTGGAATGACAATAAGTCTCAGTTGCTGTTTTACGCTGTGCTTGCAGTCTTGATCCAACCCATACTCGTGGCGATCTC
Organism: Hyphomicrobiales bacterium; assembly: GCA_043756645.1. Taxonomy (GTDB): domain Bacteria; phylum Pseudomonadota; class Alphaproteobacteria; order Rhizobiales; family Aestuariivirgaceae; genus Aestuariivirga. The sequence continues at coordinate 26,771 of JAYUQS010000046.1, forward strand.
CGACACCGTTGAAAACCAAGGTATGCGCGGCAACTACGCCATGCGCATCCGCTGGCTGGCTCATCGATACATGCTGCGCCAATCCATGGACTTCTTCCAGAATGAATTTGCAGGCCGCGTCTCAACCAAAGTCATGCAAGCCGCAATGGGCGTGCGCGATGTGGTGATGAAGTTGACGCAAGTCATCGCCTGGGTTGCCATGTACTTCATCACAGCTGTTGCCAGTTTTGTTGCCAATGATTGGCGCTTGGCCATCCCACTCATGGTCTGGTTGGTGCTCTACGGCTTCACAATGATTTATTTCGTGCCTCGCATGGGCAAACTTTCAGAAAAGCAAGCCGACATGCGTTCCGTCGTGACAGGCCGCGTCGTCGATACCTACACCAACATGCCCACAGTCAAACTCTTTGCCCATTCTTCGCGTGAAGATGACTATGCCAAAGAAAGCATGGGCTGGATGTTGGACGCGGTTTACAAATCCATGCGCATGGCCACACAAATGAATGCGATCCTCGCCTTCATCAATATGGCCTTGATGGCCGGCACAACGGCAATCGCAATTTACCTTTGGCAAGCCAACGCCATTACGATTGGCGCAATCGCTTTTTCAGTTGGTCTCGTTTACCGCATGCTCGGAATGGCCCATTGGATGTTGTGGGAAATCGCTGGCCTGTTTGAAGACTTCGGTGTGGTCAAAGACGGCGTTGATATGATTGCGCGCGACCATTCCGTCAGCGATATCAGTAATGCAAAAACCCTATCTGTTTCAAAGGGTAAGATAGAGTTTGAGACTCTTCACTTCAACTATGGAAAAGCCGTCGAAGACGACCGCGAAATCATTGCCGGATTAAATCTCACCATTCAACCCGGCGAAAAAGTTGGCCTCGTCGGAAGGTCCGGTGCTGGCAAATCCACCATCGCGAACCTCCTCCTCCGCTTCTACGACGTCGGTTCAGGTGCCATCAAAATCGACAACCAAAACATCGCAGACGTCACACAGGAATCTTTACGCGCCGCCATCGGCGTGGTCACCCAAGACACCTCCTTGCTCCACCGTTCTGTCAGAGACAACATCCGCTATGGCCGCCCCGATGCGCCGGAAGCCGACATCATCCAAGCTGCCGAAAAAGCCCACGCCGACGAATTCATTGCGCACCTCGTCGATCCAAATGGCAGGCGCGGCTTGGAAGCCCACGTCGGCGAACGCGGCGTCAAACTCTCCGGCGGCCAAAGACAACGTGTCGCCATCGCACGCGTGCTATTAAAGAACGCCCCCATCCTCATCCTCGACGAAGCCACAAGTGCCCTGGACTCCGAAGTCGAAGCCGCCATCCAGGAAAACCTCAACTCCCTGATGCAAGGCAAAACAGTCATCGCCGTAGCCCACCGCCTCTCAACCATCGCCGCCATGGATCGCTTAGTGGTCATGGACAAAGGCCGCATCATCGAAGAAGGCACCCACGCGCAATTGGTCCGCAAGAAAAACGGCATCTACGCAAGCTTATGGGCAAGGCAAAGCGGCGGCTTCTTGATACCGGAGGATATCAAGAAGGCGGAAGCGGCGGAGTAGGACTATCATTGACGGCCCTCACCTGGCGCTTCGCGCCGTCCTCTCCCGCAAGCGGTAGAGGTGAAGAATTACCACATAAATTCACTTCTCCGGCTTGCGGGAGAAGACGCCCGAAGGGCGGATGAGGGGGCTGTCGCAAAAAATCTATCGAACCCCTAAAATTCCTACTTGACATATACTCCTACGTTCACTATATGTTCCAATGTCCGGTTTGAAAAGGGAGGGGACGGTGTCGACAGCGTTTCTTCATTGCGGCCTTATGTATCAAGCGCAGGAATACTTGAGGGGCGAGACGCTGTAGACTTCGGGCATGAAATCACCAGTGGCCTTGAATGAACTGATCCGGCAGCACAGAATTTTGGTTGCTGACTTGATCGCTGCTGACAGCCAAGTTTCAAATTTGCGTGACCAAATCAGAGCAGTTGAAACAGTGATGCAGTTGCTGGGCCACGAAGGCGAAATGCCAGCTTATCCGGTACGGCGTCCAACGTTCCCGATCTTTGCTCGTGGCGAAATCAAGAAAGCCATCCGCGATTTAGGCAGGGCGAAGCCGCAACTCACTGGGCCGCAAGAGATTGCGCGTGAGATCGTTGCCGCCAAAGGCTGGGATAGCGAGAACGGAATGTTGCTTGGCCGTGTTGCGCGGGCCGTGAAGGATCACAGGAAGCGCCACGGACGGGATTCACAAATCAATCAAAACATGGGATAAGACGCGGAGCCAAATTGCTGGGTCCGCGTCTCAAGGTTTTGAATGTCACATTATTTAGTTAGTGATGAAGCGATGGGTTCTCTTTGGAGCGGCCTTGAGCGTGACTTTGAAGAACTTGCTGTTGCGAGTGGAGTTGGTGAGGCGCTTACCGAAGTTTTGCGACTGCATTTCTACCATATAATTTGCGGCTTCCCGCATAGCGCTATCAGCAGTGTCGTTGCGTCCACACCGGGGGCACCTGACACGCTGCGGATTACTGTCAGCGACAACCTCCACGGCCACCTTACAGCTACCGCACAGGACTTCATTCGAAGATTTGGGCATTTCAACTAACCTCATCAAAAGAGGCCATTGGATGCTATTGACACAATTAACTCTGCGATGGATGTTGCCATCACAGACTTTGAGTCTGGCCTCCAATGGCCGGGTTGCAAAAAGGAAGTCGGCTTTCATTGATCGTGGTGGCCGACTTTTCCTTTTCTGGCGATTCGCCAGATCAATGACGGTGGCAGAAATTATTTTGAGTCGCAAGTTGTTGAAAACGAGTCGTTTTCTTGGTTGGGAATAGAAAGACGTCGTTATGCGTTCCGCTGCCAGTATCCCTTCCAGTTCCGGCTAACCGGATGGGCCATCGACAGACCAGCAAGGCGTCCTGCAAGTTCCCCGTTTGACAGACGGCGGTTATCCTCAAGCCATGCGGCGTGGTTTGCGTATTGGCCAAGATACTTGGCAGACACGAAATGGTGTTGGCCGCGTATCATCCGGCGCAAACGGCTAAAATAGCTTTCAACTTGGTTTGTGCAGCTTTCGAGTGTCGAATAGGCTTCACTGTGGTTGATCCGGCCAACTTGCCAACCATCATGCAGGTGATCCCAATGGCTTGCTTCATCTGCATGCATCACGGCAAGGCGGGAAACGTGTTTCTTTGCCAGTTCAACGCCTTCGCTTTCGTGGTTGGCAACGAATGTCAGTGTGCGGCCCTTGCGTTGACGGAAAGCCACCACGACGCGGCGCTTGCCTGTCTGGTTAGCAGCCAAGCGGCGGTCAACACGATCTTCACGGTTATTGGCAGGGCGCACGTAGCCACCGTTGTGCATGCCATCAACCTCAACATCGCCTTCCAATGGTTGCGAAGGGCGTTCCATGGCCATGGCTTCACGGATTTTGTGTGAAAGCACAAAGGCGGTCTTGTACTGGCAATCCAGATCACGGCTCACCTGCACCATTGAAAGGCCCTTGGAGCCATTCACTATCAGGCAAATCGCAGCCAACAGATCGACAAAGGCCATCTTGTGGCTGGCGAATATCGTGCCGCTGGTCACGCTGAAATGGTGCCTACACGCCTTGCACTCGAACTTGCGGCGGCTCTTGATTTCGTAGGCTTCCAAGCCGCCACAACGGCAGCAGACAGGCTTGCCATTGGTTGCTGCCCAACGGACTTTGCGGAACGACTGGTAAGCAGCCTCTTCACCGCCCTTGTAAATCTCTTTCAGAGACAGGGTGCGGGAAGCGGCGGAAAGCAGAAAGTGTTGGGCCATTGTCATTGCATCCAGTGATGTTATTCACTGCATGTAACGACTTGTATAACGAATTGCAAGGGCTTATATCATCGCAAGCAATGATTTTTGAGGTCGCTATGCCCATCAACACGTTCAAGAGTAATCCCGTCACCCAGGAATACGAGGAAAAGGTCAAAAACCTGCTGAAGGGCGAACTGAAGCGCCGTGGCGTGACCTATGGAATGCTTGTCGAAAAGCTGGCCGCCATAGGTGTGGTGGACTCTGAGCGCAACTTGAACAATAAGATAAGCAGGGGCGGTTTTTCAGGGGCTTTCTTATTGCAATGTCTAGAAGCTATTGGAGCGAAGACCGTACAGTTGGAGCAGTAGTTGTTGCTTTTTTGGTATTCGTGTTTTTTGGCAGTGTCGCTTTGGTCGTTTCTCAATTTGGTGATTTACACCAAAGTTACGCCCAGTATCAGGCAAACACTGAGAAGAACCAGAATACAGCCCGCAAAAGCGTAGAACAAGTCTGCTCCAGTATTGGTGTTATTCGACCGGATTGTTTTGTCGATGCAGTAGAAGCCTACGAGAAGCAAAAAGAAACCAATAGTGATTTGCAAGCCCAGCAAGACATGGCTTTTTGGGCCAAATGGGTTTTCATTCTTGGCGCTGTTCAGGCTGTGTTGTCTGGATTTGGTCTCATTTATCTTGTGAAGTCTGTCCGGCAAGCGGGGACCGCAATCTCCACTGCCACGAAGGCCAATACAATCACCCGCGAGATGGGCGAGGCTCAAACGCGCGCCTATCTGTCGATTGTCAAGGTTCAAGCCTTGTTCAATTTTCCGGCACAGAAACCCGTGATAAGACTGACGGTAAGAAACACAGGGAAAAGTCCAGCTATAGAGGTGACGGCTGCTTATAAAACTCGGATGCAGACGAAGGGAAATTTGACGCCAGAGAGGGAGCCTTCTTCTCAGCTTTTGACTTTCCATATGGGTGCTGAAAAAGATGAATTTGACATCAACCTCTCGGAGGTTGTGCTTAGTCAGCCCGATGGCGACCCTGCTAGCCATGGAATTGCTTTGTACTTCGATGTATTGATTTCTTACAGGACAGTCTTTGGCACAGCGGCGAACAAAACCGAAAGAGATTGCTTCTTCACTGGTTGTGTTGGAGGGAATCTGCATGAAATCCATCAGCTCGCATTGGCTAAAACCTTCCGCGACGTGTGTCGTTTCCATGTCCATTTTCCGGTTTGGATGAGGGATTACATCAAGGCCAACAATGACACTGAGTCTCGAACCGGACGGAGGGAGGATGGTTACAGCTCTAGCGAACTGTACATTGTGAATACAGACGAACAATACCAAAAGGTTTAGCGCTAGCCACCTCACACCCCACCGCCCGCGCGTCCTGCGCTTGATACATAAGGCCGCTTCATTGCAAGCCGGAGAGCAAGGCCCGCGCCATATGCCGTAACGCAGCTTATGTCCCGGGAGCGGCCCACCCGCCCCCCACGCATTACGACGTGGGCGTCGCCATGGGGTTTCTGCTTGGGGGCCGTGCCCTCAAGCGATCCGTGCCCCATGGATCCCGGCAGCCGAGGATGATTTCAATCATCCGGAGTGTGAGCAGAAGGCCAGCCAAAACCCTTGCGTCCGGAGACGGCTTTCCGTCCCACTTCTATCTACACCATGGACGGAGAGCCCCAATCCGGCATTCCCCTCCCGAATTATTTCCGCAACCGCCGTGAGGGACCTCACCCCTAGAAATCGCTTGCGATTTCGGAACCCCTCTCCAGCATGCGTTGGAGAGGGGACGTTGAACCATGTCCCTTCTCCAACGCATGTTGGAGAAGGTGGCGCGAAGCGACGGATGAGGTCCCTTAACCACACACTCCACCCCCACAGAAAGCCCCCCATGCCCAACCTCCGTTATCCCACGCTCATCACCTGGACTGATCCATCCGGCGTCACCCACATCCCGCCAGACCCGCCGATGCTTGACGGCTATCCGCCCTGGTGGCCGCGCCCCAATGAATACCGCCGCAACACACCATTGAAAAAATGCCCCGACCTTGCCTGCCGCCGCACCCATCACTGCGCAGCCCTGCTCTATGGAAAATATTGCCAGAAGACCCACCTCGAGCGCGAAGCCTTTCGCCAGCAGATCATCGATAAAATAGATGCCTTCACCCGCGCGCAAGGACGCGAACCGATTGAATACACAGGCGGCCCTGTGCCAACGCCGCCACCCGAAATGAAACGCGCACTCGAAGAACGTCAGGAAGAACTGATCCGCGCGGAAATGTTGAAGTTCCAAACCCAATGGATCGAAAGGCAGAAACAAAAATGGGCCAAAAAGCAGAAAATCTCCATTTACCCTGCTGAAATTTGCCCCACTCTAACCATCCGTTAACCAAAATGTCGCCACAAGAGACAATCAAATGCTGGCCCACGAAGGGGATTTCCAAATGAACAAACTTATTATCGCTGCAACCGCTTCAGCCTTCATGCTGACAGCCTGCACCACCAATCCTTACACCGGCGAACAACAAGTCTCGAAAGGCCTGCTTGGCGCTGGAACAGGCGCTGCCTTGGGCGGCGCTGCTGGTGCTTTGATTGGCGCCACCACCTCGGTTAAAACCCGTAAAGCCGCATTGATCGGCGCTGGTATTGGCGCATTGGCCGGTGGCGGTGTCGGCGTTTACATGGACAACCAGGAAGCCAAGCTGCGCCAGCGCTTGCAAAACTCCGGCGTGTCCGTCACCCGTGTGGGTGACTCGATTGTGCTAAACATGCCATCCAACATCACCTTCGATTCCGCAGAGTCAGATGTGAAGCCGCAATTTTATGACACGCTGAATTCCGTCGCCGTCGTCTTCCAGGAATATGACAAGACCCTGATCGACGTTGCAGGACATACCGACTCTGACGGCTCGGATGATTTCAACTATGATCTCTCGCGCCAACGTGCGGCCTCGGTTGCCCGTTATCTGACATCGCAACAATTGGATCGCAACCGCTTCTCAGTGGATGGCCGTGGCGAACGTGAACCGATTGCGTCCAACGCATCAGCCAGCGGCAAACAACAAAACCGCCGCGTTGAAATTACCATTCAACCCATTACCTGATAAGAAGCAAGTCATCATAAGAAGCACGTCATCCCGGCGAAAGCCGGGATCTCGTGGCAAAAGATTCCGGCTTTCGCCGGAATGACGGTTGCGAAGTGAGTGTGGTCGAACTATTTGGACTTCATGTCCCAAGCCCGCTTTACCCTCACCTGCCCTTCGCGTTCCCTCAATGAAGCTCAGGCTCTCGCCGATCTGATCGACGAACATATCGCCATCGATGCCATGGCCGTCACCGTCAACGAAACTGACGAAGCAAAAGCCCTCTGGAACACCGTCGGCTACTTCGAAAACGAAGCGCTGGCCCAACACGCCGTCCGTATACTGAACATATCAGGCACCGATATTTCAGAAGTCCCGAATGTAGATTGGGTCCGCCGATCCCTCGAAGGCCTCGCCCCCGTTGTTGCCGGTCGCTTTTACCTCCACGGCTCCCACGACCGCGACAAGCGCCGCAGTGGCGGCCATAGTTTTGAAGTCGATGCGGGCACAGCCTTCGGCACCGGCCACCATGGCACCACAGCAGGCTGCATGCTGATCCTTGATGCCATTCTCAAAAAGCAAAAGCCAAAGCGCATATTCGATTTGGGCTGCGGCACCGGCGTACTCGCCATCGCCGCCGCCAAAGCCTGCAACGTCACAGTCCTGGCAACAGATATTGACCCCGAAGCCGTTCGCGTCACTAGGCTCAATGCCGCGCTCAACAACTTAAGCCCACGCATCAACGCGCTCACGGCTGCGGGGTTACACCATCACGGCATTCGCAAAGCTGGCCCCTTCGATTTAATTTTCGCAAACATTCTGGCCCGACCACTTGTTTCACTCGCCCATGGGCTGACAAACTTGTTGGAACCCGGCGGCACCATCATCCTGTCCGGTCTCACGCGTGATCAGCTGCGCTGGGTTGCAGCAGCCTATAAAGTCCGCGGCCTCGTCCCCACCCACATCATAAAAATCGAAAATTGGGTGGCCCTTGCCATGAAACGGACAAGAACAAATGCGAAACGCCTGACCTATGATGTCAGGCGCTCACATAACTATACCAAGGCCCCCGGGTGGGAGCGTGATATATGAGTCTCTTTTAGCGGCCCCAAACCGACTTGCCGATATCGGCACGCTTCAGGCCAATATCCGACAGCATACGGTCATCCAACTGGCGCAGCTGCTTTTCTGCATTTGTGCGCGCAAGATAAGTTTTGAGCTGCCCCATCAAGCCTGGCGCTGCGTTAAAACCATTGTTACGGATGGTTTTACGGCCCATGGAAATCGTCGTCATCTCTTCTACTCCAGTCTTCTCCGGCGCCTCAGCTTTCTCAGCTTGTCGCCAAATCTCTTGTGCATCGCACAAACTCGAGTTTCAATTAGCTGCTGTACAAGCGCTCAACAAGCAACAGTTGCGACGAATGACATGCGATATTTGCATGACTACGTTCATATGGCGTTAATAATACTGAGGTCAGAACACTCTATTATCATAATTATAAAGAAAATTTCCAAATCTCTTTGTGACATCTTTGTGTCGTTTTTGGATTTAACGTCGTTTTTATGTCATAATTCATGCGTTAAAAACAATACTGCAACGCAACAATTCACGCCGTTTGCTTTTTCAGCAAATCCGCCGAAGTCTCCTCCGACATGGGCTCCGGGCGACCGAGCAAGTAACCTTGCACCTGGTCACAGCCCACCTCTTCCATGGATTTCATTTGCTCAGCCGTTTCCACACCTTCAGCCGTCATCAAAATCCCGAGATCGCGGGCAAGCAATGCCACGGCATTCACAACAGCCGTACTTTCACGACGATTGCCGAAACTCTGCACAAAGCTCCTGTCAATTTTGATCTTATCGAAATTAAACTGATGCAAATGCGAGAGAGAAGAATACCCCGTTCCAAAATCATCCAAAGCCAAACGCACGCCAAGTGTTTTCAAATCCGACAAAATACGCGTGGTTTGTTCAACATTTTCGACAAGCGCACTTTCGGTGAGTTCCAGTTCAAGCCGCGAAGCAGGCAAGTTCGCATCTGCCAAGGCACTCGTTACGACGCCCAGAATATGGTTGGACTTCAACTGCAAAGGCGACACATTAACTGCCACACAAACATCATTCGGCCAACGTTTGGCATCTTTGCAAGCAGTGCGGATAACCCAATCACCAATCTCGGTAATCAACCCGCAATCTTCGGCGACTGGTATAAATTCATTGGGCGCAACACTGCCGAGCTCTGGCGTCTCGAGCCGCAGCAAAGCTTCATAAGAATGTACACGACCTGTTTTCACGTCCACAATCGGTTGATAGTGCAGATGGAACATATTCATCGCCAAAGCTTTGCGCAGACCGGACTCAATATCCTTGCGTCTCAACTGCATGCGATCCAGCTCTTCATCATAGTAACGCGCAACACCCTTGCCTTGGTGCTTTGCTGCATAGAGCGCGACGTCAGCACGGCGCATCAATTCATCGCGGCTGTCAACGTCATACAACATTGGTGCAATGCCAATGCTAACACCAATGCGAATATTATTGTTGCCAATCAGAAAAGTCAGTTCAGTAGCCTCAAGAATTTGTCGGGCGTAAGTGGCAATTTTTTCCTGTGGACCATTGCAGATAACCGCGAACTCATCGCCGCCCAACCGCGCCAACATGCCTTTGGCAGGCAAACAACTGCTCAAACGAGACGCAACAGCACACAACAATTGATCACCTGTCGCGTGTCCAAACGTGTCGTTTACGCCCTTAAAGCCATCAAGATCCAGATACATAATCCAGCTCTTTACGCTGCCAGCGGAAGCCAGCGCCGCATCCAACCGATCATAGAAAAATGCGCGATTCGGCAATTCAGTCAAGCTGTCGAACAATGCCAGTTTTCGCACTTTCATATCGGCAATCCGCTCGTCCGTCACGTCAGACGCAACACCGTGCCATCCCGTGCACAACCCATTGATATCCAAAAACGGTCGCGCAGAGAGTTTTATGAACCGTTCCATGCCATTTGCAGAAAGCGCTACAATCTGATTGCTGAAACAATCATCAGTTTTGAATTTCGCGCAAAAAACTGCATTCACATTTTCAGTCAAACTGAAACTCTCAACAATCATGGCAATCGACTTCGTCGAGAGCGTTTCAACAGGAAGTTCAAGAATGCGGGCAAAACGATCAACCCCACGCGTCAACCGACCTTCCCTGTCAGTTTCCCAAAGCCAGTCGCTTGCATTTTCTTCAAAATCGCGCAGCAGAAGTCCGATAACTTCATTTTTGGCAGCGACCTCATGTTCAGATGCAATACTCTGCCGAAACACTGTTGCACTCACGAGTACTGCCTGCATGAGGAATATGAACAAAACTGGCACCGCCAAGGGCATCCAAGTGCCGCCGACGCCAGGTGTAGCCGACATGCCCAAAAAACCACCCAATGCAGCAAAACCTGCAAACGAAAGCGCTGCCGCAGGCAGCGACCAAGCAGAAAATGCGCCGCCACACATCAAACCGGCTATCAACCAACCCAGCATGATCTCTTCATAGTTGTTCGCATGCGGCATCAAAAGATAAAAACAAACACCCCAAATCGCACCGCGTATAGCGCTGGAAAAAGTAAGGATATAGAAAGCAGAATGAATGTGTTGCTCTGAATTAAAGTGCTTGCGGACCATGGAAAGCCCGACCAGACCACATGCAATGGCGACCAAGCAAGTCGCAGTCCAAACCTGTACCATTTTTTGGCTTGCAGTATTTTCGATCACACTGAAAACAATCATGGCGACAACAGCATTTGCAATGAGACTGCTATTGCCACTTTTTAAGAGTGGTTGCAGTTGTTCGATCATCACGTGTCGCGGATTAAACAACGTGAAAAAGTCAGCGACTTTCCCCCGCAACTTAGACTTGGTTGTTGATTCTGATTTCATTGCTCGCCCTGTGCGTCGTTGTTGCCATCAACTACTTGCCGCTTGGTTAAAGTCAGTAAAGAGTTGTATTAGTATGAATGTTTCATTTACGTTCGCAGGTACAAATGATGAGTTTCAAAACTCCTATTCAACAGCGCATCCAAAATTTGCGCAAAGTGTTCAAGGCCCACAAAATCGCAGGCTTGTTTGTTCCACGCACAGACGAATATCAGGGGGAATATGTTCCAGCCTGCGCCGAGAGGTTGAAATGGCTAACAGGATTTTCAGGATCCTGGGGCTCAGCATTAATCGGGCAGTCAAGTGCAGCGTTGATCGTTGATGGTCGCTACACCATTCAAGCTGCCAAAGAGGCCCCTGGCTTTGAATTATTAAAGCCTGAGAATGCTGCCTTGGCCAATTTTCTCAAGAAGTCTTTCAAAGCAAATGCAACATTGGGCTTTGATCCTTGGACAACAAGCATCGCAGAAGCAAAGCGCTTGAAACAGCTCGTGGAAGCTATTGGTTTGAAACTGGTGCCTTGCGCTACAAATCTGGTGGATGAAATCTGGGAAGACCGCCCCGGTCCCCCTCAAGCACCGGTTTTTCTACATCCGCTTTCCGTCGCAGGTCAAAGTGCCCAATCAAAACTTGAACAAATTGCTTTACATCTCAAGCAGCAGAACTGCGGCGCTGCAGTTATCACCGATCCTCATTCAGTGGCTTGGGCACTTAACATTCGCGGTAATGATATCGATTATACGCCTCTCGCTTTGATGCGGGCCGTTATTTTCAGCTCAGGAAAAATGGTTGTTTTTGCTGACAAATCGCGGTTTCCAACCAATGTTATTGAGTCTTTTGGGAATCATGTGAGTTTTCAAAAACCCGAAAACTTGAAATCAGCATTGGCCGGGCTTGCGAAAAAACCAACACAAATATTGCTAGACGCAACAAACTGCCCCGAGGCAATCCGCGACATTTTCGAGAAGGCCAAGGCTTCAACACAAGAAGCGCAAGACCCATGCGTGCTGCCGCGTGCCCGAAAGAATTTGGTGGAACAGAAAGGAGCGCGAAACGCTCAATTGCGTGATGGCGCTGCCCTATCGAACTTCCTGCACTGGCTGTCGCAGACCGCATCTTCCGGCGCAATTTCAGAACGCGAAGCTCAAGACACCCTGCTTGCATTCCGAAAAGCGACGGGGAAATTGAAGGATTTATCCTTCGGTTCAATCTCCGCTTCAGGCCCCAACGCCGCTCTGCCACATTACCATGTCGCTGGAAAACACGGCCGCACATTACGCAATGGCGAGATCTACCTGATCGATTCCGGCGGTCAATATGAGGATGGCACCACCGATGTAACGCGCACTGTTATCATCGGCCAACCGACCACCGCTATGAAGCGTCACAACACACTGGTGTTGAAAGGCATGATCGCCGTTTCGATGGCGCGCTTTCCGGCAGGCACCACAGGCATTCAGATCGACGCGCTGGCACGTGCTGCCCTGTGGCAACAAGGTTTCGATTTCGACCATGGCACCGGGCATGGCGTGGGCAGTTATTTATCGGTGCATGAAGGCCCGGCCCGTATTAGCAAGGCAGGCCACGTTGCTCTGGAGTCCGGCATGATTTTGTCGAATGAGCCCGGCTATTACCTCAAGGGAAAATACGGCATTCGCATTGAAAACCTATTGCTTGTCAACAAACCTTCAAAACTAAAAAGTGGAGACAGGGCGATGTTATCGTTTGAAACTTTGACCTTTGCACCGATCGATAAAAATCTGATCGACGATAGCTTGTTGACACGTGCAGAAATCCAATGGCTTGACGTTTATCATGTTGAAGTTTGGCGCAAACTGAAAGCAAGGGTTTTAAACGATGCAAGACCTTGGCTTGAAGCAGCCTGTGCGCCCCTCACAAAACATATCTGAGCAAAGCAACAGTTCCAACGCCTGTTGCAATTGTCACCAACAGAGGAGCACGCAGCATTGCGACCAAAAGAGTGACAGCGCCCCCGGCCATTCCTGCAGGTCCTTGAAGAAAAACCGTGGGCGCAATCACAGCAGTCAGAATAGCGGGAGGAACAGCTTCCAAAGCCGCCTTCATGCGGCCACTGATAACACGGCCTTGCAGCAACCAATAACCTGCAAGCCGCGTGGCATATGTCGCAACTGCCATGCCCAAAATGGCAAGATAAATCTCATTCCCCATTTGTGCGATACCCGACCAACGCCACCAACATGCCAGCCAGCCCACCAAGAATAATGTACCAAGCGCCTGGAACAAAAAGCTTCACCAAAACGGCAACAGAAGCACTTGCAATCAACACCAATGCTGTACTTGTGCCTTTCCAGAAGCCTGCCAGCACCGCAATAAACATCGCCGCAAACGCGAAGTCCAAGCCAAGTCGAGAAGTGTCACCCAAAGCATTACCAAGAAAAGTTCCGAGCGTACAAAAACCAAACCACGTCGGCCAAAGCGGCAAAGCAACACCGGCAAAATAGGATGCCGTAATCGGACGCTGCAAAGCCCGCCGCTCAATGAGAGCCCAAGCTTCATCGGTCAACCAGAACAACAAGACACTGGCTTTGGGTTTAGAAATTGGAGTCATATGCTGCGAGACAGATGCCGACATTAAAACATGCCGCATGCTCACCGTCAGAATTGTGAACACGAGTAAAACCAAAGGGGTGCCGCTTTTGAGCAGGTCCATGCTCACAAATTGGGCGGCACCCGAGTAAACAAAAAAACTCATCGCCCCGGCTTGCAGCGGCGAAAACCCCTGCCCCGCCGCCACTGTGCCCCACAGCAATGCGATTGGAACATAAGCAATCAGCATCGGCCAAATGTCTTTTAGACCTTGGGTGAATTCACTACGGTTCATGCGCCCTCAATCAATGCCAACCAGTCCATTTCACTGAACACTTTCACACCATGCTTTTCCGCATCTTTAAGTTTTGATCCGGCTCCCGGACCCGCAATCAGAATATCAGTCTTCTTGGAAACAGACCCTGCAACTTTCGCACCCAAACGTTCAGCCGTAGCTTTTGCCTCTTCCCGCGTAAACTTTTCCAAAGCACCGGTAAACACCACTGTCTTGCCGGACACCGGCGATTGCGCCTGCACCGCTTCCAAAGGCAAGGCTTCAACTTCACTCAACAACGCATCAACAACTTCCAGGTTATGTGGCTCTGCAAAGAACTGAACGATTGCCTCAGCCACAGTTTCACCAATTCCGTCGTGAGATATCAATTCAAGCCAAGCCTCACTGCTATCACCGGCACCCGCCAAAACCATCTGCTCACGGAACACTTTGGCATCCCCATAAGCACGCGCCAACACCCGCGCTGTTGTTTCCCCAACATGGCGAATGCCAAGAGCGAAAATGAAGCGGTCCAAGTTAATCTGTCGCCGCGCAGAAATGGCTGAAAACAGATTGGTGACACTCGAAACACCCCAGCCCTCCAAGCGTTGTAAGGGCTTTCCAGCCACTGCATCACGCACTTCGAGCGTGAAAATATCTTGCGGCTTCCGCACCAATCCAGCTTTATGAAACTCTTCAACAATCTTGTCGCCCAAGCCTTCAATGTCAAAGGCGTTGCGTGAAGCGAAATGTTTCAATCGTTCAATTTGTTGGGCACCACACACCAATCCTCCGGTGCAGCGCCTCACAGCATCGGTCTTGCCCGTCGCTTTCACTTCACGCTCGGCATGACTACCGCAAACGGGACAAAGTGTGGGGAAGACATAAGGCACGGAATGCGCAGGCCGCTTGTTTTGCACCACTGAAACCACTTGCGGAATAACATCCCCTGCCCGCTGCACCACCACGGTATCACCAACACGCACATCCTTGCGCGCAATCTCATCTTCATTGTGGAGCGTGGCATTGGAAACTACCACACCGCCAACGGTCACAGGTTGCAACCGTGCGACTGGGGTTAAAGCCCCAGTACGACCAACTTGAATATCGATCGCTTCGAGAGTTGTGGTGGCTTGCTCGGCCGAAAATTTATGGGCAATCGCCCAGCGCGGACTGCGTGAAACGAAACCCAAGCGTTCCTGTAAAGCCAGGTCGTTGAGCTTGTAGACGACGCCATCAATATCATATCCCAATGTTGCCCGCTGCGCTTCGATCAATCGATAATGTGTCAATAACGCTTCAACATTGTCACATAACACCGTCAACGGATTGGTCGGCAAACCCCATTCTTTGAACGCAGCTACAACGCCTTTTTGTGTCGGCGCAGGAAGTTGTTCCACATCTCCCCACGCATAAGCGAAAAAATGCAGCGGACGTTCACGGGTAATCGTAGCATCTTGCTGCCGTAGCGAGCCTGCGGCGGCATTGCGAGGATTTGAAAACACCACTTCGCCTGCTGCAATTTGCCTTGCATTCAACGCCGAAAAATCGGCGTGGGTCATATAGATTTCGCCCCGCACCTCAAAAAATTTGAATGGACAATTCAAAAGTCTTTGCGGCACGTCCGAAATAACTCTGACATTCGCTGTGACGTTCTCACCTTCAGCGCCATCACCGCGGGTGGCTGCTTGCACCAGAACGCCATTTTCATAACGCAAGGAAATCGACAACCCGTCAATTTTAGGCTCCGCTGTGAAGGCCAAAGCCGATACATTCGACACGTTCAGAAACCGCCTGATGCGTGACACAAACTCTGTGACATCCGCATCTTCAAAGGCATTCGAAAGAGAAAGCATGGGAACAACATGCTTTACCTTGCCGAACTTGCCTGATGTTGCGGCTCCCACTGTACTGCTGGGCGAGGCCTCATCCTTCAAGACGGGGTAAGCGGTTTCAAGTGCCAAGAGCTTTCGGCGCAACGCATCATAATCGGCATCGCTAATCACAGGCGCATCGTTTTGATGATAAGCAACATCATGGGAATTGATCTCAACAACCAATTGCTCATGCTGCAACTTAAACTCTGATGGAACGGCCTTCTTCGCCACCTCACGCACTCCGCGCAATGAGTTCGCTGGCCTGCGCTCGTGCGGCGTCGGTGACCGTATCGCCTGAAAGCATACGCGCCAATTCTTCTTTCCGCGCCATTTCACTTAATGGCACTACTGAGGTTGCCATGCGCTTGTCTTTGCCGCTTTCACTTTTGGCGATCAGCAAGTGTTGATTGGCTTGCGCTGCAACCTGCGGCGAATGCGTGACGGCAAGAATTTGCAAATCCTTGGCCAAGCTGCGCAACCGCTTGCCAATCGCGTCAGCCACAGCACCGCCAACGCCTGTATCAATTTCATCAAAAATCAAAACCGGGGCCGAACCTTTGGCCGCCAACACCACCTTTAACGCCAACATGAAGCGCGCCAATTCACCCCCCGATGCAATTTTCATAAGGGGCTGCAATTCAGCGCCCGGATTGGTGGCCACTTTAAATTCAATCCGGTCAATTCCTGCAGAAGTTGGTTTAGATGCATCGGCCTCTATCGAGGTTTCAAATTGTGCCCGCTCTAACTTCAAAGCAGGCAGCTCTGCCAAAACCCCTTTGTCCAATTGTTTCGCCACTTTGCGGCGTCTCGCACTCAAATCATCCGAAGCTTCTTCAAAAGCCGCCCGCGCTACTTTCTCTTCTTTTTGGAGTTTCAGCAGAATACTGCCGCCATCAGCAAGCCGCTGTAAATCATTGGCCAATTTCGTTTGCATGGCTGCAAGCTCATCGACTTTGCATCGGAATTTCCGCGCGGCTGCCCTCAATGCGAACAACCGTTCTTCAGATTTTTCCAAATCGCGCGGATCAAAATCAAACAATCTCCGCGTTTGATCAATCGAACTTCCCGCCTCACCCAACGCATGCAGCAACTTGTCCAGCGCCGCGCAGGTTTCGTCAAGTCTGCCGCCAGCACCTTCTTTGCGACGTTCAAGCCTGCGCAATGCTGCGTTTAACCGTGATTCAAAAGCGGTCTCACCCGTCAATACCGTTTCTGCTTCGTCCAAAGCTGATGCAAACTGTTCCGACTGCATCATCAATTGACGCTTATCCGCAAGTGCTGCTTCTTCTTCCGGCAATGGAGCAAGCGTGTTTAACTCTTTTACAGCGTGTTCAAGATAGTCGCGTTCTACTTCCGCACGGGAAAGCGCTTCTTCATGCTCTTTTAAGTCGGTTTGCGCCTTGCTCCACACCGACCACGCCTTTGAAACCACGCCAACATATTTTTCCAGTCCACCAAATGAATCGAGCAAATTGCGGTGACTGTTCACATTCACCAAAGCGCGGTCAGCATGTTGCCCATGCAATTCCACCAGCAACGCAGCAAACTGCCGCAACACAGCCAGACTAACGGGCTGATCATTGATTGAGGCACGGCTCGAACCATCCCTGGTTTGCACACGCCGCACAATCACATCGCCTTCAATATCAATGTCATTATCACGCAAGAATTCATGAGCAGCATGGCCCGGCTGCAAATCATAACTGGCGGTGACGCTGCCTTTGTCTTGGCCAGATCTTACAAGACTCGAATCACCACGAGCACCAAGCGCTAGTCCAAGCGCGTCCAACAGAA
Source organism: Hyphomicrobiales bacterium (assembly GCA_043756645.1). GTDB lineage: Bacteria > Pseudomonadota > Alphaproteobacteria > Rhizobiales > Aestuariivirgaceae > Aestuariivirga. The sequence continues at coordinate 44,093 of JAYUQS010000046.1, forward strand.
TGGACTTCCCCGCACCGGTTTCACCAGTGAGAATGGTCAAGCCACCCGCCAATTGCAGGTCAAGCTTTTCGATGAGGACAATGTCCCGGATGGAAAGAGCGGTCAGCATAACCGCATCATATAGCCCATGATGCTGACATAAATCGAGAGATTCGGCGTGAGACGTTAGGCCCCGAATAAACCCGCCATCCAAGACTTCTTGTTGACCGACGGCGCCTGTCCATCAGACGACACCAA
>JAYUQS010000047.1:0-15586 GCA_043756645.1 Hyphomicrobiales bacterium
AGTTGCGCCCGACTCGTCTTTGAAAAACTTCTTCATATTAAAACTCCAGTTTACTAACAGCACCTGCTCACTTGAAACTGAAAGCCTTGTGCTTTTGTCCCGTGAACGTGAGATGAAATTACGCGGCACAGATTAATGATGACTGAAATGAATTCGCTAAATTTGTTCCTTCCAGTCAAAAATGACTTTTGCGGTAAATTGTGGTAAATAGTTCGATAATGAAAAATTTGCATCTTTCGCCTGCTGAAACTTTCGAAACCAACAATGATAATGCGCGTGTGCTGCTTATTGCTTGCGGGGCATTGGCACGCGAGGTGGTGGATTTGGTTGAGCGCAACCGTTGGACCGCTTTCGACATTCAATGCCTGCCTGCGAAATGGCATAATACGCCGCAGTTTATCGTGCCGACAATGCGTGAAAAAATCTTCGCAGCCAAACGCCGCTACAGCAAAATCTTTGTTCTGTATGGCGATTGTGGAACTGGCGGGCAGTTGGACGCGCTATTGGCTGAGCAGGGCGTTGAACGATTGGAAGGGCCGCATTGTTACGCTTTTTATTCGGGCAATCCGGTTTTTGCGACACGGGCTGATGATGATATGACGGTATTTTATCTTACCGATTACATCGCACGGCAATTCGACAAACTGATTTGGGAGGGCCTGGGGCTTGACCGCCATCCGGAACTGTTGCCCGACTATTTTAAGCATTACACCAAAGTGGTCTATCTCGCGCAGACCAAAGACTTCGAACTCGAACGCAAAGCTGAAGCCGCTGCGCAAAAACTGGGGCTGGCTTACGAATATCGCTTTACGGGTTATGGCGAGTTGGAAACTGAGATGGCCCAGCTCGTTTAGCTCCATTGCGGCTTTTGGTATTCACCGTCCAAAATGTCGTAATAGTCGCCTTTGTCAGCACAATAAATATGGCCTTCGACTTTCACACCGGTTGGTCCATCAATGGAGCCTGCGGCAATAGACGTATAATTGCTGCCATCGCCTTTCCAGAACAGCAGCGAGCCACATGCGTTGCAGAATCCCCGCCCAGCCGCCTCTGTCGCCCTGTACCAAACCAATGTCGCGTCAGCAGTATAAGCCAGATCGGCATCGTCACATCCGGTGAAGGCACCAAAATGACCGGATTGTTTGCGGCACTGCGTGCAATGGCAGACAACAACCGGGCGCAGCGGTCCACTAATCTTGAAGGCGACACCACCACATAAACAAGCTCCGGTTTTCATGTTGCAAACTCCCTGTGCAATGCTGCGATATGCAACGGTCCAATACCACAGCAACCGCCAATCGCAATTGCGCCCTGGGCATGCCAACGCTTGGCAAATCCCGTGAGGTCATCCGGCGTGATATCGGTAAACACCCAATCCGGTGATTTGAAGTAACCGCACTCCGGATAAACCGCCATAGGGCCATTCCAGGAGCGTCGTAAAATATCGAGTGCGGCCCCGGTCACTTCCGGCGATGAATGCATGATGCACATCATGTCAGGCTCAAGCGCTGCCAAAGCCGGAGCAAAATCTTTCAGCAACTGGTCACTGCGCCCAAAGCCTGACAACTCGCCGTCTTCGCGCTTTTCAACTGCAATACCGATCCACACCGGCAAGCCTGCGGTCATGGCCACTTCACATGCCCACTGTGAGTAGTCGCTGTCGCGCATCATCTCCATCATGATCATGTCAACGCCGCAGGCTTTGAGATTTTCGATTTTACGTTTGATTAAAGCTTGTGTTTCAGTCTTGGTCCAATTCACACTTAAATCTGTGCGGTCGGTGCCTTTGATCACAGGCCGCATTGTGGACACTGACCCGGCGACAACGACGTCATGGCCCTTGGCAGCAGCTTTCGCCGCAGAGACTGCGAGCCAGTCCAGTTCCAGCAAATCCCCATCACGACCATAGCAATTGAATGATAAAGCGCTGCTGGCAAAAGTGTTGGCCGTAATAATATCAGCCCCCGCGCGGATGTAATCCTCGTGCACGTTCTGCACGATCTCCAAATGCGTCGCATTCACATCGGCGCACCACGTATCACCACTCATGGGCGCACCCCGGCGCTGAATATCAGTGCCGGTTCCGCCATCCAAAATCACCACGTCCCCCGCAACGAGTTTGCGTCTGATACCGTCGTAGCTCACACCAAATCTCCCGCCCGTGCCCTTTCAAAGGCTTTCATATGAAACTGCATCTGCCGCGGGTGATACTGGTATTGCGCACCCACAGGACAAGCAAGCCGCGCTTTGCAGCCGCCCCCCATGCAATCATCACCTTCTTCAGACAGAATGTGTTTTCCGCAAGCGACCACATCATATGAAGCACCGTCAAACGCCGAAACCGGGCAGGCGTTTAAGCAAGGTTTTTCCGCACAATTCTCGCACGGATGCGCACCTGCTGAATTGCGCGGCAAATCAAATTCAACTGGGAACAAAAGCGCTGCGCGATAGGCGTGCCAGAGCCCATACGTTGGATGAATATTCATGCCCAAAGCTGACACATGCCCGGCACCCGCCGCCCGCGCCCAGGCCAAAAACGGTTGGTGTGGCACATCAAAGGGGTACACCGCTTTCGCCCCTAACGAAAACGCCAGCGGATCAACAACCGCCTTCGTCCACTCATCCATGGAAGCCGTTCGTTCATCGCGTTCACGGGCAAAGCGGCGGAACATGTCCTGCCTCGCATTGCCGATGAGGATTACAAATTTTGTCTCACCCATATCCTGCGGGGCAAACCAACCCAGCGGTGTGAACGCTTCAGCCCGAATAGCATTCAGAATAGGGTGGTCCAAAATTTATCTCCAGCGCGGATCACCCAGTTCCATTACCGAGCGTGGCAAGCGGATATCATGTTTCGCGCGAATACGCTCGTCTACTGCACGGTCGATATACTCAGGGTAATAAGTCGCCAGAATCTCGCGCTTCCGTGCGGCTGCCTTTTCCACAATGTCGGGCTTGCCCGCTTCGTTCCATTCCTTCGGGCTCATGCGGTTGGCCATATGCGGATATACATAATCCCGCTGCATCAAGGTCAATGTTTGATTGGAGCCGAGATAATGCCCAGGGCCGTCCAAACACACTTCCGAAATTACATCGATGGAAAGTGACTCATCCGTCACTTCAATGCCGCGCACATTGCGGTTGATGGACCCCAACATATCATTGTCGATCAACAAGCTTTCCAGGCAGAAGCCCAACAGCGACGCATGCATGCCCGCTGATTCATACATCATGTTGATGCCCGTCATCGCGGCGATACCGGCGGTGACGCCCTTTTCGTAACCGGCTTGCATATCCGGCAATTTTGAATCGCACATGCCAGAAGCAGAACCTACAGTCAGGTTGTAAAACTGCCCCATCTGGGCGCAGCCAGCGGTGATCAAAGCCTGTTCGCCCGAACCACCCGACATCGAACCTGTGCGCAAGTCTGAAACAAAAGGCCATGGTCCCCAAATGGCTGTGGCACCTGGTACGATGCAATTGATGTAAACAAGGCCAGCCAGGCATTCAGCAACGGCTTGAACAACAGTGCCCGCAAGTGCGGCAGGCGAAGTTGCACCAGCTTGAGCCGCTGACAGCAATAATACCGGCATGCCGCCACGAGCCGCCGCTTCCAAACAACGGCAGGCATCTTCAGCAAACTTCAAGGGCGGCACCACGAAACAATTCGACTGCGATACGAATGGACGTTCACGCCATTTTTCTTCGCTGCCAGCAATGGCGTGTAATATTTCCAAACACTCGTTCACATGTTCGGGTTCCACCATTGATGTACCCACATGCTTTTGCGTCGAAGCCAAACAGGCATACATCGTGTTGATATCGAGATCATGCCCGGTGATCATGTCGCGCGCCGTGATTGGGCGCTGAAAAAAGTGAATGTGCTCACAGTTGTCGACAATGCGACCGGCGTCATAGAGATCCACCAAAACCGACTCGCGATATTCCCGCGTTTTTGGTTCAACGATATGTACTGCTGCACCCGCCGTTCCGAAATACACACGTTTGCCTGATGGCTCCATATCGTGCTTTGGATCGCGCGCATGCAGCGTAAAATTCCGTTTTGCTGTGGCAATGGTATCTTCAACAAGTGCCGGGGGAATGCACAACCGCCCTTTGGCATTCATCCAGCAGCCCTTGGCTGACATGGCTTCAACGCATGATAGAATAGCACTTCCAAGCCCTACGGTTTCCAAAAGCTGCAAGGCGGCGCGGTGGATGCGCTCCATGTCGATTTGCGAAAGAGGCGCATATTTACCGCCAGTCATGCCAGGCCGTACGGCTGAAAGTGCATCCGTGAGAGGTGCAGAGCGAATGGCGCGTCTGGCATCACGTCCACCACGGCGTTTTGATAAATCTTCGACAAGGGTCATGTCAGGCTCCGGTTATTTTCCCCTCATCCGTCTCGCTGCGCTCGCCACCTTCTCCCGCAAGCGGGAGAAGTGAAATAAACTTCACCTCTCCCGTTTACGGGAGAGGACGCCGCGCAGCGGCAGGTGAGGGACGTTACTGGCTACAGCATGCCTTTTTACCCGTAAATCTGTAAGCGCTAATCTCACCTCTCAACGGTCTAAATATCTCACCATTCTGACGCTGACAGCTGTATATTCGGTGTGTTATCAATCAAAAAACTAACCATAGGGGTGAACCAACTTGGCCAAACGCGACCTTCCGCCACTGCGGGCTTTGACGGCTTTTGAAGCTGCGGCCCGACTGGGCAGCTTTCGGGCCGCCTCGACCGAATTGGGAATCACACGTTCTGCTGTCAGCCACCAAGTGAAGTTGCTGGAGGACCGCATGGGCCTCATGCTTTTCCGCCGAGACGCCCGCCGGGCTGAACTGACAACTGCTGGCCAAGCCTACTTCCCCACCATTAAAGATGCTTTCGACCAAATCGAAGCCCACACCAAAGCGGTGAAGCCCTCCACTGTCGACAATGAACTGACGATTCAGGTTTATGTGACTGTGGCACTGAAATGGCTCATCCCCCGCTTGCATGATTTTGAACGCCGTTTTCCGGATGTGAAGGTGCGCCTTTCCACGTCGTATTTCGATTGGGATTTTGATGAGCGAAATGTTGATGTTGGTCTGGTGTTGGCCCGCAATAAATTCCCTGAACATTATTATGCGCCATTGTTTAAATCCATGTTGGTGCCGGTGTGTTCGCCTAAACTTTTGCAAGGCGAGAATGCTTTGAAGACACCAGCTGATTTGATCAAACACAAGCTGATTGATGTCTACACTGCCGAAGAAGACTGGCAGATTTGGCTTGATGGTGCGGGTGTTGAGAACATGAAGTCTCAAAACCGTTTGGCCGTTGACAGTTATATTCTCGCACAGGAGGCGGCGATTGAGGGCCGCGGTGTAGCAATGACCATTGGCCCCTTTGCATCCGAAGAAATTAAAATGGGCCGGCTTGTGCAGCCTTTTCCCTTGCGGGTGCCGCATAAACACCAATGGTATTTTGCCTGCAATGCCGAACATCGGAAGAAAAATAAAATCAAACGTTTTGAGGATTGGTTGATGAAACAAGTAGCGACGGACCCGGCTCTAAGCAGTTACCGCATGGCTGGAAAAGCAGCATGACCGACGTTCAGGTAGATCCAAACCGCCGCAGCCGCCGTGATGTGTCAAGAAGGCCGGTGTCCACAGCGATACAGCAGCAAAAGCCCATCAAGGCCAAACGTAATTTTCCGCCCACGCGGTTGATCAGCGATGATCAAGTTGAAGCGATCCATCACGCTTCAATGAAAGTGCTGTCGGAAATCGGCATGGACTTTATGTGGCCTGAGGCTCGAGATGTTTTGAAGAAAGCGGGTGCCTCGATTGATGGTGAGCGTGTGCGCTTTGACCCCGGCATGATTGAAGAGGCGATGTCTCATGCGCCGGAACATTTTACGATTCACGCCCGCAACCCTGAACGCAATATGAGCATTGGTGGCGACAATATTTGCTTTGGCACTGTGGGCAGCCCGCCCAATTGCCACGACATTGAAGGCGGCCGCCGCACCGGCAACCATGCCGACTTCACCAAGTTCATCAAGCTGGCCCAACACTTCAATGCCATTGATTTTGTGTCGGGTTATCCTGTGGAACCGATCGACATTCACGCCAGAGACCGTCACTTGCGCGTGTTGCGCGAAGTCACAGAGCTGTGCGACAAACCTTTCGTTGCCTATTCTCTCGGTGTTGAGCGCATTCGCGACGCGATCGAAATCACGCGTTTGGGCCGTGGTGTTTCGCATGAACAATTTGACCGTGAACCGTCGCTGACGACCATCGTCAACACCAACTCGCCTTTGAAGCTTGATCCTAACATGCTGATCGGCATGACGGAAATGAGCCGCCGCAACCAAGTGGTTTGCGTCACTCCTTTCACGCTGGCTGGTGCTATGGCTCCGGTCACGGTTGCTGGCGCATTGGTTGAACAAAACGCTGAAGCTTTGGCGGGTATGACCTACTGCCAATTGGTCAACCCCGGTGCGCCTGTCATCTATGGTGGCTTTACTTCGAATGTTGATATGAAGTCCGGCGCACCCGCTTTCGGAACGCCGGAATATATGAAGAGCACCATTATCGGCGGGCAGTTGGCGCGGCGTTATAAAGTGCCGTTCCGCACCTCCAACACCAACGCCGCCAATATGATGGATGCGCAGGCCGCTTACGAAAGCGTGTTCTCGCTTTGGGGCTTAACGATGGGTGGCGGCAATTACATTATGCATGGTGCCGGTTGGCTGGAAGGTGGTTTGGTTGCCAGCTTTGAAAAATTTGTGATGGATTGCGATTTGATTCAGATGGTGAAAGCCTTCCTGCAGCCCATTGAAATCAATGATGATGCGCTTGGAGTTGAAGCCATTCGCGAGGTGGGTCCCGGCGGCCATTTCTTTGGCGCGCAACACACCCTTGCCCGTTACTCTGACGCGTTTTATGCGCCGATGGTTTCCAATTGGAGCAACAACCAACAATGGGACGCCGCAGGGCGACCTGATGCCCTTCAACGATCCAACGCACTGTACAAACAGGCCCTCAATGAATACACACCACCTCCATTCGATGAGGCGGCGAAAGAGGCACTGGATGATTTCGTTGAGAGACGTTTGCGCGAAGGTGGAGTACCGACGGATTTTTAGTTTTCTTCCCTCACCTGCTTTGCTACGCAAAGCGTCCTCTCCCGTAAACGGGAGAGGTGAAGCATAGGCGTGTTTCCTTCACCTCTCCCGCTTGCGGGAGAGGACGCCGAGCCTTGGCGAGGCAGGTGAGGGAAGAGACTACTTACGGTACCCTCAAGCTGCCGCCTGCAACTCCGCCAGAATCGCGTCGCCCATTTGCCCCGTGTTGGTGTTGGCGGCGATGTCGCCTGCGATGTCTTTGGTGCGCAGGCCCTTGGCCAGCACAGCAGAAATCGCGGCGTCCAGCTTGTCCGCCCACTCACCCATCCCCAGCGAATAGCGCAGCGCCATGCCGAATGAAGCAATCATAGCGATGGGGTTTGCGGCACCGGTGCCTGCAATGTCTGGTGCTGAACCATGCACCGGCTCATACAAAGATTTCCGGCGTTTGGTCTTGGCATCTGGCGCGCCAAGCGAGGCCGATGGCAGCATGCCAAGTGAGCCTGTCAACATGGCGGCGACATCGGACAGCACATCGCCGAACAGATTATCGGTGACGATCACATCATATTGCTTGGGCCAGCGCACCAGTTGCATGGCGCAATTGTCGGCCAGCACGTGTTCCAACTCGATCTTGGGGTACTCAGCCGCATGAACCCGCGTCACCACTTCATTCCACAACACGCCGGTTTTCATGACATTGCGTTTTTCCGCCGACGAGACTTTGCCTTTGCGGGTTGCCGCCAAATCAAAGGCGACACGGGCGATGCGCTCAATTTCAAAGGTGTCATAAACTTGCGTATCAATGCCGCGCTTTTGGCCATTGCCCAGATCCGTGATGGTCTTGGGTTCACCGAAATAAACCCCGCCTGTCAGTTCACGGACGATGAGAATATCCAAACCCTCAACCACGTTTTTCTTCAACGACGACGCGTCAGCCAGAGCCGGGTAGCAAATCGCCGGGCGCAAATTGGCAAACAAGCCTAAGTCTTTCCGCAACCGCAACAGCCCTGCTTCAGGCCGCACGTCATAAGCCACCTTGTCCCACTTCGGCCCGCCCACAGCACCGAACAATACCGCATCGGCGCTTTGCGCCTTCCCCATATCGGCATCAGAAATCGCTTGGCCATGGGCATCAAAAGCCGAACCGCCAACAAGGCCCTGATCGGTCTCAAACTTAGCCACACCTTGTGCGCCCATCCACGCGATAATTTTTTTGACCTCAGCCATAACCTCAGGGCCAATGCCGTCGCCTGGAAGATAAAGCAGATTGAAAGTGCCCATGAAAAAACGCCCTTGAAAAAATGTGGATTTCAAGGGCGTGGGTTAGCGTTTCAGGTGTGATAAAACAAGTCGCTGTTACGCGATTTTGCCGCCGCCTTGTTTGGTGACCACAACCACTGCAGGGCGCACGGGCATGTCGGGCTTGAAGTCTGGCCAGCGGGTGGCAGGGGTTTCAAAGGTGGCAAGGCCGAAATCTCCGGGGTGCTGCACCGCGAGGAACAGCGTGTCGGATGCTGGTGTAAACACCGGTCCGCACATTTCAGCTCCCACTGGCACGCGGAAGAACAGCTTCGACGTGCCGCGCATGTCGCCTTCTGTATCAACCGCCCACAGGCCATCGGTGCGGCCCGTCTTTTTTTGGTCGTTGCCGTCGGTTGACACCCACAAGCGGCCATCCGTATCGATGGCACAATTGTCGGGCATGCCGAACCAGCCGTTTTTGGTTGTAGATGTTGAGAAGCTCGCACCCACTTCGGCGACACTCGGGTCACCGCATTTCAGCAACACATTCCATGTGGATTTCATGGACGCAAAATCACTGTCGGTTTCGGTGATTTCGATGATGTGACCAAAGGCGTTTTCAGCCCGTGGATTGGCCGCATCTTCATCGCCAGCCTTGCGCTTGGTGTTGTTGGTGAGCATGCAATAGACTTTGCCGGTCTTGGCATTGGGCTGCACGTCTTCTGGGCGGTCCATTTTGGTGGCTCCCAACAGGTCGGCGGCGCGGCGGGTTTCAATCATCACATCGGCTTGCGAAGCAAAACCATTTTCGGCGTTCAGCGCACCTTGGCCGAACTCCAACGGCATCCAGTCCACCACACCGTCAGCGCTAAAGCGCGCCACATAAAGCGTGCCTTCGTCGAGCAGGTTCATGTTGGCGGCGCGGTCAGTGGCATTGAAGGTGCCGCGGGTCACGAATTTATAGACATAGTCAAAGCGCTCATCATCGCCACAATACAAAACCACGCGGCCATCCTTGTTGACAACGCTTTCAGCACCTTCGTGTTTCATGCGGCCGAGCGCTGTTCGCTTCTTTGGGGTTGATGAGGCATCCAGCGGATCCACTTCAACAACCCAGCCAAAACGGTTTGCTTCGTTGGGTTCTTTTGCGAGGTCAAAACGATCCTGAAATTTGGACCAGGCATAGTCACCTGAACCCACGCCATAGCGTTTGTAATTTCCGGCTTCCTTGCTGTCAGCAGCCAATTCGCCACCGAAGTAACCATTGAAGTTTTCTTCCGCCATCAAAAAGGTGCCCCAAGCGGTCACACCGCCGGCGCAATTGTTGATGGTGCCCAGAACTTTTTTGCCTGAAGCGTCAGCTGCGGTTTGCAAGCGGGCATGGCCTGCGGCAGGGCCCGTCACTTCCATTTCGGTGCCAGCATGAATGCGTCGGTTATATTTGCTGTCAAGCACAGGCGTCCACTTTCCGTCCTTCATGGCAAGCTCGATCACGGTGCCGCCATGGGCTGCCATTTCAATGTTGACGAGCTCGGCGGTGTATTCGCCAACATTCACTTTGTCCTTGCCATCCTTGTCCTTGCCGATGGTTGCCCACTTCGGGAACATCAATTCGGCATTCGTATATTCATGGTTTACCACGAGAAGCGCGCGGTCGGTTGAGCCTTCGAGCGGAATGAAACCGACATAGTCGTTGTTGTAGCCAAACTGTTGAAGTTGAGCAGCGGCGGTTTGGTTGTTGGGGTCAAATTCAGGAGCGTTGGCAAATAACTTGTCGCCCCAACGCAGCAGAACCTGCGCGTCGTAGCCAGCTGCCACGAAATGCGTCTCGCCAATTGTCACATCAATTTCGTCAAAGTTGAAAGCTGAAACCCCGGCGGCTTTTGCTTCACCTGCCGCCAGCAACGCCATGGGGCTAACAGTCGAGGCAATTGCGGCCACGGCAAGCGAACCTGTCAACATGCTGCGGCGGGAGAAGCGATAGTTGATCACATCACCCATGGTGGGGTTCAGTGAATTGTTACGGCCCCGGTCTTCACGTTCTTCGCGGATGTCTGTCAGGGTTTTGAATTCGTTTGAAATGTCGTTGGGCATTATTCATCCTCCATAAAAGGCGTCAATTGACCGTGCCGTGGCGAAGAATAAAAGACAGCTGCATGTCAGTTTTGTGACGGTGCTAGAGCGTCGCAGGCTCAGGATGAATTTGGCCTCCTGTTCACAACATCCCACGTAGAGTAGGATCAAACTTTCCACAAGCGAGACGACAGAAAGTCTGAATTGCTTAGGTTCGCGGGAATGACGGTTAGACTGGATCCTGTCGAGCCTTCGACGCTTTCAATCCCCGAACTCACTCCGCCGCTTTCCGCGCCATCGGGTTGTTCGGATGTGTCGTCCAGTTTGTATAATCCGGATCAATCTTCTTGCCGGTTCGTGCATCCACACCTGAAGTCTGTTCCACCATCGTGATGCATTCCGGCACCGGGCAGACTTCGACGCAGAGGTTACACGCCACGCATTCATCATCCATCACTTCGAAGTGACGAACGCCGTCTTTTTCTTTCATGATGGCCTGGTGTGAGGTGTCTTCGCAGGCGGCGTAGCAACGACCGCACTTGATGCAGGCGTCTTGGTCGATCACAGCCTTTGCAATATAATTCAAGTTCAAATACTGCCAGTCCGTGACATTGGGTACAGCGCGGCCCCGGAAGTCTTCGATGGTCTTGTAACCTTTCTCATCCATCCAGCGCGACAGACCCGAAATCATTTCCTCAACAATCTTGAAACCATAGGTCATCGCCGCCGTGCACACCTGCACATTGCCAGCTGACATTGAAATGAACTCCGCCGCATCGCGCCATGTGGTGATGCCGCCGATGGCGGAGATGGGCTTGCCAGCCGTTTCTTTGTCGCGTGCAATTTCAGAGACCATGCTCAAAGCAATGGGTTTCACAGCGGGACCACAATAGCCACCGTGAGAGCCCTTGCCATCAATCGTCGGCATAGGTGCGAAGGAATCGAGGTCGACATGCGTAATCGAATTGATGGTGTTGATCAGCGACACGGCATCCGCACCTCCGCGAAAGGCCGCCGCAGCAGGTTTGCGAATATCGGCGATGTTGGGTGTCAGCTTCACAATGACAGGCAGGCGCGAATGTTGTTTGCACCAGCGTGCCACCATTTCGATGTATTCAGGCACCTGACCCACAGCACCACCCATGCCGCGCTCACTCATGCCATGGGGGCACCCAAAGTTCAGTTCCACGCCGTCGCAATCGGTTTCCTCAACCTGTTTGAGGATTTTTTTCCACGGCGCTTCTTCACAAGGCACCATCAAAGACACCACCATGGCGCGGTCGGGCCATTCGCGTTTGACCTTTTTGATTTCCTGCAGATTGATTTCAAGCGGGCGATCGGTGATGAGCTCGATGTTGTTCAAACCCAGCAAGCGCCGATCCGGCCCATGAATGGCACCATAGCGCGGGCCATTGACATTGACCACGGGCAGGCCTTCTTCGCCAAGGGTTTTCCACACCACACCACCCCAGCCGGCTTTGAAGGCGCGGACAACATTGTATTCCTTATCCGTCGGCGGCGCTGAAGCGAGCCAGAACGGATTGGGCGACTTGATGCCAACAAAATTTGTGCGAAGGTCTGCCATGGTCATTCTCCTACGCTGTTAAAAACGCATGAATAGATTCAGCGGCGCGGCGGCCATCGTCCACAGCTGCCACGGTCAAATCCTGACCGCCCGCCGCACAATCGCCACCCGCCCAAATGCCAGAGACCGACGCGCGCTTTTCACTATCCACAACAATACGCCCGCCATCCAGTTTCAGCGCACCACCTGTGGCATCAACATAGCTCTGGCCGATGGCTTTGAAAATTGTGTCGGCTGCAATGTCGAAAGTCTCGCCCGTTGCAACCAGCCTGCCCTTTTTCAATTCCATGTAATCGCATGTGAGGCCCACGGCCTTACCCGCTTTCACCAGAACTTTTTTGGGTGCTGCCCAATGCTTGATCTTCACACCCTTGGTTTGTGCGAGGTCTTGCTCGAAGGATGACGCCTTCATATTTTCCTTGCCGCGACGATACAGCACCGTCACATCTTCAGCGCCCAGCAATTTGGATTGCACGGCAACGTCAATCGCTGTCATGCCCCCACCAATCACCACAACCCGACGACCGACTTTCAGTTTCGACATATCCTTGGCTTGGCGCAATTCGGAAATGTAGTCGACTGCATCTTCAATGCCTGCGATGTCATCATTCTTGATGCCTAAATCATTCACACCCTGAAGACCAATACCTAAGAACACGGCATCGAACTGCTTTTGCACATCTGAGAGTTTTAGCTTCTTGCCAAGTGCCCTGCCGTGTTCGACCGTTATGCCGCCAATTGACAAGACGAAGTCCACTTCCTTCTGGGCGAAGTCATCGACGGATTTATAAGCAGCTATGCCATATTCATTGAGGCCACCGGATTTCTTGCGGGCGTCGAACATGGTGACGCTGTGACCGTGCATGGCCAAGCGATGGGCGCAAGCCAAACCGGCAGGACCAGCGCCGACGACAGCGACAGTCTTTCCGGTTTTCTGAGCGCGAGTGTAAGGATGGTTTTTTTCGGCCATCAGCGCATCAGTGGCGTAACGCTGCAGCAAACCAATTTTAACCGGCTGATCTTCCGAGGTGTGACGCACGCAAGCCTCTTCACACAAGGTTTCTGTGGGGCAGACGCGAGCGCACATGCCGCCCAAGATATTCTGATTGAAAATCGTCACCGCCGCACTTTTTTCATGGCCCGCCGCAATTTCGCGGATGAACAGCGGAATGTCGATGGAGGTTGGGCAAGCGGTTTGGCAGGGTGCATCGTAACAGAAAAAGCAGCGGTCAGATTCCACCAGTGCTTCACGCGCTGACAATGGCGGGTGCAAATCGCCAAAATTGGCTTTGTACTGCGCTTTTGGCAACCGACCGCCAGAAATATCCGGACCCTTTAACTGCGTCATAGAGCCTCCGACACATTTTGATGAGGAGAACACTGGCAGATTTTGTTCAGATGGTCAAATATTTCAGACGGCACATCGCCTCTTGTATCAAGCTGCGACTTGGCAGATAAATTTCGGCGGGGGCAAGTCAAGAAAGGGTTCTATATGGACTGGAAAAATCTCGCACCCTATTTGGCAAATCTCGCAGCCTTGCTGATGTTGATCGGATTTACGTTCCGCAGTCCCTTGAAGCTGAGAAGCTTTGCTATTCTGGGGAACGTGATCTTTATCCTGTACTATTTTTTGATCTCAAATGTACCGTTGTGGACAGCAATCCTCTCTTCAGTCGCCATCATTGCCGTCAACATCTACATGATGTGGCAGATCATCAATGATCGGCGCATGTTCCGGCTCTCGGCAGAAGAGCTGATGCTATTTGCGAGATTGCCCGGCCTCACACCCGGTCAATATAAATCTCTGCTCGAGATTTCTGAATGGCACAATCCGCAGGTGTCACTGCCACTCACGAAATTGGGCGCGATGCCGCAAGCGCTGTATTATGTTCTGGAGGGACAGGTTGAAGTCAACCGCGATGGCAAGCGCTTTGCCATTGGCCCTCATGCCTTCATCGGTGAACTTGCATTCCTCCGGCAAAAACCTGCAACAGCAACGACGTTTGGAAATGCTGGTGCGCTGATCGTCAGTTGGGAGCATGAAGCGCTTCGTACATTGATGTTGTCGAATGATGGCATCAGAAAAGCTTTCGACACCATGCTGTCGATTGATCTGGCAGAGAAGATGGCGAAGTCTGCAACACCACATTTGCAAGAGCAGGCTGCGTAACGACCAAAACTTATGCTGGACCTTGCGGCCTAAACCTCGCTATCTTTTGTATGACAATTAAATGGGAGGCCAGATCGCCATGAGCAACACCTGGAACCTGATTGTCATCAATTGAGCCATAACCAACCAAACGTCATGGCCCGCTTTAGGCCTATCATATTCCACCAGCGCCGCACGCGTTGAAAGCGGCGGATGCAAATCCGCAAAATTCATCGCAAAGCGCGACTTCGGCAAACGACCGCCGGACACATCCGCACGCCTCACCTGTGCCATAGTTCCTCCGACATTTTTCCTACTGGAATCGAAGTGAGCAGATTTTGTTCAAGTGATTAAATTTGCGAATTTTTGTCAAAACCCAGTTGAAAATTCCGATTTTTGGGAACCTAAAATCAGCCCAGGGTAAAAATGAAATTCATACTTTGGACCAACAGTTTTGTTGACCAAATGGTTGGCTTTTGTCTTCGGCCCAACGGCAATCCATCGCGAGAACAAACACTTAAAATTTCTGGATGGTCTGTGAACAAATCTGAATGATGGGTTTTGACACATTCGCATCCAGCAAAGATTAATTGGCATAGAATTATCAGTTGCAATGGTCCGACATCCCTCTAGTTAACTGCGGATTAACGAGTCGGCGATATACCTGCTGAACCGAAATGTGAGGGGGATTCAATCCAAATGCTCATTTCCGTAGTACGCGGCGGCGTAATAGCAGCGCTTTGCCTTTCTGGCCTCTTGACTGCAGCTGCAACATCTTCGGCGAAAGAGCCCGGTTCTATCGTGCGCATCTCATCAAGTTCTGGCGGACGCATCGGAGACTTCATGGTTCGCCTTCGCCAATATCGCGCACAAGGCTCGCTTGTGCAATTTTCAGGTTCATGTGATTCAGCCTGCACCCTGCTGCTGGCTCTGCCGCGCGCCAATACCTGCATTACAACTGGGGCAGTGTTTCGCTTCCATGCGCCAACAGCAGCGTCAGCCCGCACCGGTCTGGCCGCCAAGCGCTACATGATGGCACAATATCCCGGTTGGGTGCGCGGTTGGATTGCCAGCAACAATGGATTGACTGGAAAATTGATCAGCATGAATTATAGCTATGCAAGCAAGTTCATGCGTAACTGCAATGAAGTGGCGTCACGCTAAAAAACGTCCTGAACTTCTCTGGTTGGTAGTTGCTTGCCGTCGTGGCATGATGTTCCATGGCGCGCAATTCACAACAAGAACTGCCACAATCTGCAGTGTCACATCCGCTGGCACTTTTGTCGCTGCTTTTTGCAATTCTTGTGATTTTGCTATTCCGACAAACATCACAACCTGATGTTACAGGCTGCATCGCAGCACTCATCTTGGCAATCGCCCTGCCTCATGTTGTCCAGCAGTTGCCCTACATTTGGAAACGCCTGC
>JAYUQS010000048.1:0-44151 GCA_043756645.1 Hyphomicrobiales bacterium
GAGCGGGTCTTGGTTTTGCAGCGCGTCCATGCCCCCTTGTGGCATTGAGAAGGGGTTGTGGCAGAAGGCGACGTGCTTTTCCTCGTCGTCCCATTCGTAAAACGGGAAGTCGACGATCCATGCCAATGCGAATTCGTTTTCGTTGGTGAGTGAAAGCTCCTTGCCGACACGTGTACGTGCGTCGCCCGCAAATTTCACAAACTTTTCAGGACGCCCTGCCACGAAGAAGCAGGCGTCGCCGGTTTTCAAATCCATTTGTTGACGAATGGCTTCGGTGCGTTCTGGTCCTATGTTTTTGGCAATGGGGCCTGCTCCACCCTCTTCACCATCACGCCAGAACACGTAGCCAAGGCCAGGTTGGCCTTCGCCTTGCGCCCAGGAGTTCATGCGGTCGCAGAATGCGCGTGAGCCACCGGTGGGTGCTGGCACTGCCCACACCTCCACTTTCGGGTCATTGGCAATCATGCCCGCAAACACCTTGAAGCCGGAGCCTGCGAAATGTTCGGTCACGGCTTCCATCACAACAGGGTTGCGCAGATCGGGCTTGTCGGTGCCGTATTTGCGCATTGAAACGCTATGCGGAATGCGCGGAACATCTTTACGCACAGTTTTGCCATTGGCAAATTTCTTGAAGGTGTCGAGGATCACCGGCTCCATGGTCGCGAACAAATCATCTTGCGTCACGAAGCTCATTTCCAAATCGAGTTGATAGAATTCGCCCGGCAAACGGTCAGCACGCGGATCTTCATCGCGGAAGCAGGGTGCGATTTGGAAGTAACGGTCGAAACCTGCAACCATCAACAGCTGCTTATATTGCTGCGGTGCTTGTGGAAGTGCAAAAAATTTGCCGGGATGAATGCGCGATGGCACGAGGAAGTCTCGCGCACCTTCAGGCGATGATGCGGTGAGGATTGGTGTTGAGAATTCGTTGAAGCCAATCTCCGTCATTGAATTGCGAAGTGAGGTCACCACGCGGGTGCGCGTCATGATGTTTTTGTGCAGCGTCTCACGGCGCAAATCGAGAAAGCGATATTTAAGGCGAATGTCTTCGGGGTAGTCAGGCTCACCAAACACCGGTAGCGGCAATTCCAGGGCTTGCGACAACACTTCAATTTCGGTGACGTAAACTTCAATCTGGCCCGTTGGCATGTCGGCGTTTTCTGTGCCTGCCAAACGGGCGCGCACTTGGCCGTCAATTTTGATGACCCATTCAGAACGCACGCTCTCAGCCGTTTTGAATGCAGGCGAAGCGGGATCCGCCACAACTTGCGTCATGCCATAGTGATCACGCACGTCGATGAACAACACGCCGCCATGGTCGCGCACGCGATGCACCCAGCCAGAAATGCGGATTTCAGACCCTTGGTGTTCGGGGCGAAGTGCGCCACAGGTGTGGCTACGGTAACGGTGCATCATGATAAGCGGAATTCCTGTGATTTCCGCGCTAAAGCGCATGAGGCAAGCGATTTGTCAAGGTTGACGGCCAGAGATTAGCCGTTCGATGCAGTCTTTATCGCAGGTGCTTTGCTGCAAATTTTCTTTCCGTCTTTGACAACGCATTTTTCAGTCACTTTTTTGGTTTTCACGTCTGGCTTTTTTGTTTCTACGGCAGCCACTTTCTTGGCCTTCACGTCTTTTTTCTTGGCGGCTTTCACAACCGGCTTTTTCTTGGTTTGACCAAAGCTCCAGAATAACCCGCGTGAAGATTTCTTTTTGATCACCTTATCAATATCGTTGCCAACTTCGGCCAAGCTGCGGCTGGTGCCGCCGCTGAAATCAAAGAAGCCGCCCTTCAACACCACGCGGGTGTTGCTCATGCCTGCTTCACCCACCAGGTCAAACAGTGTTTCCGCATTGTCGGGTGCCAAACGCACACAGCCATGAGAGGCACGGCGGCCTAAGCTTTTAGTGTAAAAACTGCCGTGAATGGCATGACCACGTTCGGTGAAAAAAATGGAATGCGGCATGGGCGCATCGTCCCACTCCTTTGAAAAATGATCCTCTTCCATGCGGAATGGACGAAAATTGCCTGATGGCGTTTCATAACGTGCGGCACCGGTCGATACAGGCCAGACATATTCCGTGCTGCCATCCACCTTGACAGTCATTTTCTGACTGACCTTACTGATGATGATTTCAACCTTTTTGGCCGAGCTTTCCACGACAAACAGTGTGAATGACAAAACGAAAGCGAGTGCGAGGGCCAAGGGGCTGCGAAAGAACATGTTTTACATCCGGACTGATTTGAATTCTGGTCAAACTAGCCTAAGCGGGGCAAAACTGTAAATCACAATCAGTTATTGGATCAAATTCCATGCCATGGACTCATGACAAGAGCATATTCGCCAAGGATTTCAAGCCGAAGCCATTTTGGTGGGAGGCCTATAAACCGGTGGCCTTGCCTGAAATTGCACTCCCTCAGGATGTCCCGGTCGTCATTGTAGGCGCTGGATATGCCGGGCTCAATGCGGCGCTGGAACTTTCCCGATGTGGCATTGAGTCGGTTGTTCTTGATGCAGCCGAGCCAGGCTTCGGCGCGTCCACGCGCAATGGCGGCCAGGTATCAGGTGGTGTGAATGTAGGCAAACGCATGCTCAACAGAGCGCTGACAGCAGAAGAATCCAAACCTTTTCTGAATGATGCAGTTGACGCATTCACGCACGTGGAAAATTTGATTGCGGACAACAACATTGAATGTGGCTGGCACAAGACTGGATATTTTTTGGGCGCGTGGTGCAAGTCGCATTATGATGCGATGGCGAAGAAGGCGGGAACACTCAACGATGAGGCGCAGTCTGGTGCCTATATGGTGCCGCGCGATTTACAACGCGCTGATATAGGTTCGGATTATTATCATGGTGGTATGATTGTTTCGCGCGCCGCTCATTTGCATCCGGCTCTTTATTTCAAAGGCCTGTTGGGGCTTGTTGAAAAAGCTCAAGTGAAAATTGCTTCGCGAACCCCGGTCAATAATTTGGTGCAAAACTCTGATAACTCTTGGACTGTGAAAACACCGCGCGGAGAAATCCGCGCCGGGCAGATCATTATCGCGACCAATGGATACACCGGCGATGTAACGCCGCAATTAAAACGGCGTGTTGTTCCGGTGGGTTCCTATTTGATTGCCACGGAAGAGTTGTCTGCCGATGTGATTGCAGAGATCAGTCCGAAAAACCGGAGCTTTGCCGACACGCGCCGCGTGCTGACCTATTATCGCTTATCGCCCGACGGAAAACGCATGATATTTGGGGGGCGTGCGAAGTTTGGTTTCAGTGATCCTATTGATACAGCGCCCCTGCTCCACCGATTCATGATCGATCGGTTTCCTCAGTTGCGTGGTGTTAAAATTACCCACGCTTGGACTGGCAATGTAGCTTTTACATTCGATGAACTGCCCCATATGGGCCAGTTGGAAGGTATGCACTACGCATTGGGTTGCAATGGCTCAGGCATTGCCATGATGAGTTATTTGGGCCGCGAGACGGCGCGAAAAGCCATGGGCAAGTCCAACCGGGAAATCGCTTTTGATCAACCGGATTTTCCAACACATCCCCTCTATCGCGGCAATCCGTGGTTTCTACCCATGGTGAGCGCGTGGTTCAGGACGGCGGATTGGTGGGATCGGCGGTTTGGGTGAAACTCACAACAAAACCGCAAGCCCGTCATTCCGGCGAAAGCCGGAATCTTTGTAACATCAAAGAGATCCCGACTTTCGTCGGGATGACAGAAATAAGGTTATGAATCAAATCGCGTTTACTTGCGCACCAGCCTCACGCATTTTCAGCAACTGCCAGACGATGAACACGCCGACCGCTTTGCTCAACACTTCCATTACGAAAGCGGCGGGCGTCAAATAGCCTGCGAGGTGTTGGAATACGACCGTGTCAAGCGGCACGGCAATTAAGCTCGACACCAAAATCCGGCTTTGCACTGATTTTTTCCAGAACGAAAAGACGCCCCAGTCTGCCGTTTCCGAAATCACAAAAGCCACAAGACTTGCGATGGCGATGGCAGGGTCGACCATGAAGTAGGTCATGATACCCGCCAGCACGGTGGCCACTAATACACGGTGGCCGATTTCGCGTTGGGCGTAGTCGCGCAACACAAACACTGCGCCCACAACCAAATTGGCGAGGAACAAATCCCCCCAAGCCGTTTTCCAGAAGGTTACGCCATCAACCAGTTGGGCGGGGGCAAAAAGCCAATTCACCGCCAAAATTGATATGACGTAGCTGAGTGTCCAGAACACGGCTTTGGAGGTCAATGTCATTATCCTACGATTTCCTTGGCTGAGAAGTTTTGCTTGATTTCTTTCTTGGCGTTTTCCACGCTGTCGGAACCATGCACGGAGTTTGCATCGATTGAGATTGCAAATTCCTTGCGGATGGTGCCTGCATCAGCTTCAGCTGGATTGGTTGCGCCCATAACGGTGCGATACTTCTTCACTGCGCCATTGCCTTCAAGCACTTGCACAACAACTGGGCCGGACGCCATGAACTTTACGAGATCCTTGAAGAACGGACGTTTTGCATGAACGGCGTAGAACTTTTTGGCATCAGCCAATTTCCACTTTACGCGCTTTTGCGCGATGATACGAAGGCCAGCGGCTTCGATCTTGGCATTGATGGCACCGGTCAGGTTGCGCTTCGTCGCATCAGGCTTGATGATTGAGAATGTACGTTCAATGGCCATTTTTTAGTCCTTCTTGAAATGGAATCGCCCGCTCTTTAGCGGGCCATTCCCTATACTTCAAGTGTTGCACTGCAAAATGAATGGGTTACTCGTCAGCTTCACCCACAACCGCCGTGGCACGGCTGATGGAGACACGACGATTTTCCTGTTCTTGTTCGGCTGTTGGGATTTTGAGGTAGCGCTCGCCCAGTCCAACAGTCTGCAGGTTTTTAGAGGGAATAATGTAATAGGTGCTCAATGCTTTCTTGACGGCTTCGGCACGGGCCTTTGAAAGTTTTGCATTGTAAGCGTCAGAGCCCACAGCATCGGTGTGGCCTTCAATCAAGAAAACTTCGCGCGGATATTTTTTCAGAACCCGTTCAATCACCGATGCGATCTGATCAAGACTGTCTACTTCCTCTTCACGCACAAAAGCCTCGTTAAAGCCAAAGCGAATCGTATCCACTTCAATACGGGTCATCGAAGCGCGTATCTTTGGTTGGGTCGCAATTTCTTCCGCGCGAATTTTGCGCAGAATTTTCCTACGTGGCGGAGCCAGCAATGCGCGTTCAATATCTTCGTCTTCCACTTCGGCTGCGAAGATATCTTCTGGAATATCGTCGTCGGAGAACTCCACATCATCTTCAATCACAATGCGGCGGATGTTTGAGGGTTTTTCCAATTCCACACGACGAATGTTACGGTCTTCCTGCAGACGGCGGCCCAGGAAATCTCGGTCACGCCGTGTGCGCTGACGCCATTCATTGCGTTGGCCTTCATCATAATCGCGGAATTGCTCCGATGTTTCAAAATCACGGCGCGCACGGATGCGGTAACGCAATTCGCTTTCATCAAGGAATTCAGATTCACGGCGGTCACGCAGCACTTCCCGCACGGGAGTATCAGCTGTGATGATGATGTTAATGTTTGGTTTTCTGTCTTTCTTTGGCGCTGGCTGTTGGCCTGCCTCGGCAGCAGCTTGCTGCTTTTTTAATTCTTCAGCAGCTTTGGCGGCAGCCACTTTGGCTTCTTCTTCTGCGTTTGCTTTGGCCAATCGGTTGCGTAAAATTTCGCGTTCAGCACGCAATTTGTTGCGCAGTGCCCGTTCAGTTTTTTGTGAGAGTTCGTTTTCCGCCATCAAATCGCGCATGCCATCCAAACGGGCGCGCAAAGCTTCATCATTCAATGAGTCCGCAGTTGTCGCATCATTCAGGAATACTGCGGCTTTCTTTTCGGCTTCCGGGTCACCGGTATTGCCATCAAGTTCCTTGGCTTCTACTTTGTCGACGACAGCTGCAGGTGGTGGTGTCGCTTCAACTTTTGGCGCTTCGACGACTGGTTGCGTTTCCGGCTGGGGCTGTTGTGCTTGTTCTTGCACAACTGGCTCTTCTACCTTTGGTGCGGGTTGTTCGGTTTGCTGTGGTTCCACAACAGGCGCTGGTGTTGCTTCCTGATTTTTCTTTTCTTCTACTTGCTGTTGACGTTGGGCTAAAGCGGCACGGGCCTCTTTTGCGAGAGTTGCCAGTTTTTGGCGCACATCTTCCGGCAGCTTTTCATTGCGGGATTGTTGACGTGCAAATTTGAAACGTTGCGAAACTTCCTTGTCAGAAAGTTCTTCAATCGGTCGCGCATCGTTCAATAACTCAGTGACATCTGCAGGCATAACTGCCGACTCGACCGCCGGAGCAACTTCGGGCTGGGCGGCCTGTACAGGCTCTTCTTTTTTCACTTCCGGCTGCGCTTCTTGAACTGGTTCTTCTTTTTTAACCTCAGGTGTGGCCTCCTGCACGGGCTGCTCAGCTGGCTTTTCTTCCGGCTTTTGAGCTTGAGCGCGCACCTCAAGTTCAGCGCGATCTGCATCCATCAGGGCTTGAACCTGCGTCTTAACATCGTCCGGCAATGCACCGGCCTTCAACAGTCCGCGCGCGAGGCGGGCGCGTTTTTTCAATTCATCATCACTCAATTCTTGCGACGTGCGGCGATCATTAATAAGAGCCAGCACTTCCTCCGGCAGAGCAGCCGGGGATGCGACTTCGGCAGGTTGCTCAGCAGCAGGCTGGGCTTGATTCTCCTGTGCGCCAGCGGGTGTCATAAACAGACCTAATGTAACAAGGCTAACTGCAGCAAATCTAAACGTCATTCCGTCCTCCGATTCAATTTCAAGTGTTTCAAATGCCCTAGCACTGGGGCAGAACTATGTGGCAGATGTGACTTTTTCGCCACAAGTCTGAACCCGGGATGAACAGATTTCAAACTTGAACTCACACTTGATTTTGCCAGCAACTTGCCGCATCTCACGTGTATGCCATCTGACACGATAACAGTTGCCGCCTTCTATCGGTTCCATCCGCTTGAAAATATCGCGGGAATCCGGGACTTGCTCTTGCCCAAGCTCAAGGCAATGGGTGCCAAGGGTTCTGTGTTGTTGGCCCATGAAGGTGTAAACGGCACCATTGCGGCACCTGCGGATGTAATTGAATTGGCACTGAATGCAGTCATTGATTTGTGTGCTCTTCCTGAGTTGGACAGAAAGTATTCAAGCGCCCTTACCCTTCCATTCATGCGCCTGAAAGTGCGCTTGAAAAAAGAAATTGTCACAATTGGCAATGTGAAAGCCAACCCGAATGAACTGGTGGGGGAATATGTTGAGGCGAAAGACTGGAATGCGTTGATCAGTGATCCTGATGTCATTATCGTCGATACGCGCAATGACTATGAATTTCGCGTTGGCACGTTCCGCAATGCCATTGATCCGCAGACGGAGAGCTTCAGCCAGTTTCCGCAATGGGTCAAATCCAACTTGCACAATATGAAGGGCAAGAAAATTGCAACGTTTTGCACGGGCGGCATTCGCTGTGAAAAAGCCACGAGCTTTATGCGGCATGAAGGGTTTGAGAAAGTTTACCACCTGAAAGGCGGCATTCTGAAATATCTGGAAGTAGTGCCGCCCGAGCAAAGCTTGTGGGATGGTGCATGCTATGTGTTCGATGAGCGCGTGGCCGTTGGGCACGGATTGGAAGTTGCGGATTTCACCACATGTCACGGCTGTTTGGAGCCGGTGTCAACTCAGGATCGTCAGTCCACGGAATATGAAGAAGGTGTGTGCTGCCCGCACTGTGCAGCTCAATTGACAGACGTGCAAAAGGCATCAAACCGCGAACGGCAGAAGCAATTTGAGTTGGCGCAAAAGCGCGGCGCGAAACACTTGGGGCCTGTCGGATAAGTTATTCTATTTCAGAAAATCCAATACCTGACTTTAGATCAGGTATTGGAGTTCTTAAAAATTACAAGCCGCCTTCAACGACAACGCCCTCGACAATAACTTCGGCGGTTGCGGTTTCTTCCAAAACAATTTTGCCTACGAGCAACCTATCAAGTTCTGCTCGAACTGCCGCCGTCACGGGCTTATTTGCAGCAGCTTCGAGAGCGGCCAACGCCTCAGCTTCAGCATCTGCGGCAGCATCGGCTGTTTCCAGCGCTGCGGCTTCCGCAGCAAGCACGGCGGCCTCCAGGGCCAACAAGTCAACTTCCGCCAATAACGCTTTGGCATCTGTCAGAGTTTTCTCAGCGAGAGCAAGTTTTTCTGTTGCTTGGTCAAATGCCAATTTTGCCGCATCATAACCTTCATCGGCATCCGTCAACAGTCCGAGAGCAGCTTCAGCTTTGGCAAGATCATCCGTCAATGTGGTGATGGCGCTTTCAGCAGTATCAACAGCGGTTTGCAGCTTTTCGGCATCTTCTAATGCAAGTTTAGCATCAGCCAAAGCTGTACCCGCGGCGGCCGCAAGTTCAGCGGCTTTGATCGCTTCTGCATTTTCGGTGTAATAGGCGCGAATTCTTCCGACGCGAGAATTTGGTGAAGCATTGAGAAATGCTTTTGGTGACGCGTGGGCCGCATTCAAGGCACCGAGTTTACTCGCAAGAGCTCCCTTGCCAGCTTTTTCAACTTTCGCGACGCTGCCTTCTGCATTTTTAGCAGCTTTGCGGGTATTTGATTTCAAAGAAGTCGATGCGCTCTTGGTCGTTGCTCCAGTTTTCGCAACTTTTGGAGCATTTGCGTCTTTTTTTGATTTACCAAACAACACTTCTTTCAGTGATTTTTTCTCTGATGGTGTTGTTACAGCGCCATTTTGCGCACTTGGAGATTGTGATTTGGTGTTCGCAGCAGCACTACTGCCGCCATTTCCATTGCTATTACCGCCGCCGTTGCCGCCGCCATTGCCACCACCGTTACCGCCGCCATTGCCGCCGCCATTGCCATTGCCATTTCCGGCAAAAGCCAAATCTGAGCCTAAATGGACAGGCGAAAACTGGGAGGCGGGCAACACCACAAGGGCTGCCGCAAAAGCGAGGTGATAAATACGTTTGGAGTGGGACATGTAAAAGCCTTTCGATGTGTTTTCGAATCGTATCCTGCTGTCCCTAACGTCAAATGAAGGAAATTCTTAAAAATTTCAATAACGCTGTTGCCGTGGTTAATCACCCCGTCCAGCCCAAACCTGATGCCACGCAATTCATGGTGGCCAAGAGCGGCATGTTGAGGGCTTCACTGCCTTTTTGCTCGCGGGTTTGTCTGAGCAGTGAGACCTGCCATTTGTTGGCTTGATCGACCATTGGGCGGACGCGGTCAAAGCGTCGGCGGAAGCCTTGGAAGCGTTCGCACAAAACTTTTGAACCTGAGAGTTCAAGCATCACTTTCGAGGTGCGTTTGTGTTCATGCTTGATCAACGCGAACAAACGTTCAGCGTCCACGCGGTTTGGAACCAGTGCGGCATATTTTTCTGCGACATTCATATCGGCCAAGAAAAGCGATTTTTCGACTTCATCAACTGCGAGGCGGAAACCCTGTGACTTTGCGAACATTCCCCGCAAGAGTTTCAAACCCTCCCCCCCACGAGACGACAAGAAATCATCCAGCGCATAGCCCAAGCCAAACCAGCCGGTGAGCAAGTGACGGTTTTGCGACCAGGCGAAAACCCATGGAATGGCGCGGAGATCAGACAGGCCTTTTGCACCAAAGCGGCGCGAGGGCCGCGATCCGATTTTCAACAGCGCCAACTCTTCAACTGGGCTGGCGTATTGGAAGTAGTTCAAAAGTCCAGGGTCTTCCGCCAATTTGCGATAAGCCTTGAAGGATTTCCGTGCAATCTCTTCTACCGCCTGTTGATGATCGGTGACGAGTTTCAAACTTGGCTCTTTGCTGGATTTCAAGGTGTGCAACAAAACGCTGGCGGTTAAAACTTCCAAGTTGTTTTGGGCGGTGCCTCGGTTTGCGAATTTCAGTGATACAACTTCGCCCTGCTCCGTCACCCGCATTTGCCCACCGATGGAGCCTTGAGGTTGGGCCGCAATGGCACGACCAGTCGGCGCACCACCACGAGACACGGAACCGCCACGTCCATGGAAAAAGCTCAGCGTGATGCCAGTGTCTTTACCCGCTTGCATCAAGCTCCGTTGGGCTTCAAACAATTCAAAACTGGCGCAAAAGAAACCGCCGTCTTTATTCGAGTCGGAGTAGCCCAACATAATTTCCTGCGACCCACCGTTGGCCATGATGGATTTGCGCACCATAGTGTTTGCAAGAAGTGTGCGCATAATGTCAGGGCCAGCGCGCAAATCTTCGATGGTTTCAAACAGTGGCACCACTTTGATGCGGCAGGTTTCACGGGCGTTGGCATCGGAGAACAGGCCACAGAATTTCGCCAACAAATAAAGACCCAGAATATCATCGGCACTTTGCGTCATCGACAAAATGAAGGTGCCGATGGCTTCAGGGTCCGGACCGTCAATGGTTTCACGGACCAAGTCCAGCAGGCCAAGCAATTCCTTGCTTTCATCTGAAATATTTTGGAAGCGGGGGATGAAACCCAATGGCTTGTCAAGTTCCTCCGCCAGCCACGCCGTCCATTCCTGCGTGCCGGGTTCTGGGGCAGCAATTGTTGCAGTTGGATTGAGCTTTTGCCAAATTTCTCCAAGCACGCGATTCACCACTGTGGTATTTTGGCGAAGGTCCAAGGCGGCAGTGCGGAAACCAAATATTTCCGCTTCCCATCGCACCGGCTTCACAAAACCTGTGGCCATGCCGCCGATTTTCATGTCGTTCAAAATCGCTTCAGCTTTGGATAGGAGTTCGATGAATTCTGCAACTGACGCGAATGGCTTTGCAACACCGTCACCATCGGTCGCGGCCAAGCGCGCGCTTAAAGCGGCGAAGTATTGCCGGAAGGGTTCAGTGGGGTTGCGGGTGATGATGGCGGTTTCATTGCCACTCAATGCCAGCTGTTCAGCAAGAAGCGTCTTGAATTCATCCGTGAACGGAATTTCATAGGCGCTGATTGAAATCAGTCGCGCCAGATCGCCCAATCGCAAGGACAAGCGCTCGATTGCTGCGAAACGGTTTTGCGCCAAGGCATTGCGCGTGGTTGCAACTGTGACGAATGGGTTGCCATCACGATCCCCTCCAATCCAAGTCGAATAACGCAATGGCGGTTTCAGGTTGCCACCTAACGCCGGGTAATGCCGCGATACGGCATTTTGCAGCGTCTCGCAGAGATAGGGTGTACGATCAAACAAGGTCTCGCGGAAGAAGTGCAGGCCCCAGGCCACTTCACTTTCAACCGTTGGCTTTTCCAAGCGGACTTCGCCAGTCAGCCAGAGCAGATCAATTTCATTTTTGAGAGACGCCAAAAGCGCATCGCGTTCACGTGGCGTCCAGCGCGGGCTTTCGAGTTCGTAGAGTTTCAAATAAATCCGGCGGTGAATCTCCAGAACCGTAACACGTTTGGCTTCCGTTGGGTGTGCAGTGATAGTGGGGCCAACATCCAAGTGCTGGAGAACCCGTTCTACAGTTTCTTGTGACACATCAGCTTTTACCGCTTGCGCCAACGCGTGCGAAAACGAACCAATCACCTCATCAGGGCCGCCCTCTTTTTCAATTTGGCGACGGTTGCGCATCGACGCATTTTCTTCGGCGATGTTCATCAACTGCAACCAGATGCCAATAACTTGCAGCGCATGCTCCACCAAATGATCGGGGATGCCCGATGCCGAATCTGGGTCGTCCAGGATTGGTAAAACAGAGGGTTCACGCTGGCGGATCACTTGGCGCAACAGGTCGCGTAAGGTCTCAGTCAGGCCCTCAATATAAGACGTATCTTCGAAAATCTGCGAGGCCTGCATGTTCACGGCGGGAAAACCTTAAGTTCTGAGGTACGATAATCAAGTCTTGTGCATCGCAACATGTTTTGAGTCAATGAGATTGCTGCAAAGCAACGAAGCAGCTAAGCGACCGCAATGTTACAAGTTCAGGGACTCACTTACCGCATCGGCGGCCGCGTTTTATTGGAAAATGCCAGCGTAACCATTCCAAGCGGCCATCGTGCCGGTTTGGTGGGGCGCAACGGCATTGGAAAATCGACACTTTTCAAAATTGTGCTGGGGGAACTTGTTGCCGAATCCGGCACCACCAGCATGGCGCGCAATGCGCGGGTGGGCACGGTGGCGCAGGAAGCGCCGGGCGGCAACGATAGTTTAATCGATGTCGTTCTTGCGGGCGATGTGGAACGGGCCGAGCTTTTGGCAGAGGCCGAAACAGCAACCGACCCGATGCGGATTTCGGAAATACAAATGCGCTTGTCCGATATCGGCGCCCATTCGGCCCCTGCACGTGCATCAGCCATTCTGGCTGGCCTTGGATTTACGGATGAGCAAATGCTTGGGCCCTGCTCTGCCGTTTCTGGCGGCTGGCGTATGCGCGTGGCTTTGGCTGCCGCATTGTTTGGTCAACCTGATGTTTTGCTGTTGGACGAGCCCACAAACTATCTCGACTTTGAAGGCACGATTTGGCTGAAGACCTTTTTGAAGGCTTATCCGCATACGATTGTGTTGATCAGCCATGACCGCGATTTGTTGAATGAGGTTGTGACTTGCATTGTGCATGTGGATCAATTGGTGCTGACGATCTACCAAGGCAACTACGATAACTTCGACCGGCAGAGACGCGAAAAGCAGGCGCTTTCAGTGAAACTGAAGAAAAAGCAGCAAGACCAACGCGACCACATGCAGGCCTATGTTGACCGTTTCCGGTTCAAAGCTTCGAAAGCCCGGCAAGCGCAAAGCCGTTTGAAAGCTTTGGCGAAATTGGAACCGATTGCGGATTTGGTTGACGACCGCGTGGTGCCGTTTCGTTTCCCAAGCCCCGAGCGGGTGTTGGCACCGCCTTTGATCAGCATGGATAAGGTTGCAGTCGGCTATGAACCCGGCAAACACATTCTCAAAAATATTACGCTGCGCATTGACCCGGATGACCGCATTGCGATTTTGGGTTCGAACGGTAACGGTAAATCCACCTTTGCGAAATTGCTGATTGGCAAGTTGAAGGCGCAAGGTGGATCCATTGCGACTGCGCCCAAAATGAACGTGGGGTTTTTCGCGCAACACCAGATGGACGAGTTGGCTGATAGCTACACGCCGTTTGACTACATCACGAAATTGATGCCGGATAAAAGTGTTGCCGAACGGCGGGGGAAATTAGGTGCTGCTGGTTTTGGGGCTGCGCATGCTGACTCGAAATGTTCTACCCTGTCAGGCGGAGAAAAAGCGCGGCTGCTGTTTTTGTTGGCCACGTTCAATGGCCCGCATGTGCTGATCCTTGACGAACCGACAAACCATTTAGACATGGACTCGCGTGAAGCTTTGATCCGCGCCATTAATGACTATGAGGGCGCTGTCATTCTCATCGCCCATGACAGGCATATAATCGAAACCTGTGCAGACCGCTTGTTGCTGGTTGAAAATGGGGGCATCAAAAGTTTCGATGGCGATTTGGATGAGTATGCCGAAATGGTGTTGTCACGGCGGCGCGTGAAAGTTCCCGATAAAGCTGTTGTGGCAACACCTGTTGTTGCAGCGGTTGTGAGACCCACGGCACGGCCTGCCAAAACACTTCATAAAATGATTCACACACTCAATGCAACGATGTTGAAATTGCAAGAGAAAATCACAATTCTGGATCAGGCCTTAGGTGATGGTTCGATCTA
The DNA here is from genome assembly GCA_043756645.1 of Hyphomicrobiales bacterium. Classification (GTDB taxonomy): domain Bacteria; phylum Pseudomonadota; class Alphaproteobacteria; order Rhizobiales; family Aestuariivirgaceae; genus Aestuariivirga. Next base: position 13,710 of record JAYUQS010000048.1, read on the forward strand.
TCATGAAGCACCGCAAAAGGCAGCTGACTATGCGAAGTTGCGCAACAAGCTTGCAATCGAATTGTCTGATAATGAAAACAACTGGCTGGAATTGAACGAGGAGCTTGGCGATGCATGAGTTGAATTTGACCCAAAGCTGGTTTGGCTATGCGGCGCTTTTGATTTTTGTTGTGTCTTATATTCTGGTGATTTTTGAAGAGGCGATTGAGCTTCGTAAGTCCAAGCCTGTGCTCATGGCAGCGGGTTTGATTTGGGCGATTATTGGCTTTGCTTATACGGCTCACGGTATTCCCGAAGTGGCAAAGAAAGCAGCTGAACATACAATTTATGAGTATGGCGAACTGTTCCTGTTTCTGCTGGTGGCCATCACTTATGTGAACACGCTGGAAGAACGCCGGGTGTTTGAAGTGCTGAGGGCAAAACTGACATCACGCGGATTATCTTATCGGCAGTTGTTCTGGTTGACGGGCATTCTGGCATTTTTCCTGTCGGGTGTTCTCGACAATTTGACCACGGCTTTGATCATGGGGTCGGTGGTTCTGGCAGTCGGCAAGAATTCGCCCAAGTTTGTGGCCATCGCCTGTATCAGCATCGTCGTAGCGGCCAATGCCGGCGGAGCTTTCACGCCATTTGGCGATATCACCACGTTGATGGTGTGGCAAAAGGGCAAGCTCAGCTTTTTTGAATTCTTTGCGTTGTTTGTTCCGTCGGTCGTGAACTGGCTGATACCTGCGGCATTCATGCACTTCGGCATCCCGCAGGAAACCCCTGCCCCGGTCGAAGAAAAAGTGCGGCTGAAGCCTGGGGCTGTTGGTGTGATCATTTTGTTTGCGCTGACCATTGCAACCGCTGTCTCCTTCAAAAATTTCCTCGGCCTGCAACCGGCCTTGGGCATGATGTTGGGTTTGGGTTACTTGCAAGTTTGGTCTTATTTTCTGCAGCAGAAAGGCAAACGCGGCGAAAACACCGACATGGTGCTGAACTCGTTTAAACAGATTGAGCGGGTGGAATGGGACACGCTGCTGTTTTTCTTCGGCATCATATTCGCCGTCGGTGGGCTTGGTGTTTTGGGGTATCTCAATTTGGCCAATGCGTATTTCTACACGCAGTGGGGACCAACATTTGCGAATGTGATGGTAGGCATTCTCTCGGCGATCGTCGACAACATCCCCATCATGTTCGCGGTCCTCACCATGGACCCGCAAATGAGCCACGGGCAATGGTTGCTGGTGACGCTGACGGCGGGCGTGGGTGGATCAATGCTGTCAATCGGCTCAGCCGCAGGCGTGGCTTTGATGGGGATTGCGCATGGCAAGTACACGTTTTCCAGTCATTTGAAATGGAGCTGGGCCGTGGCGCTGGGTTATGCTGCCAGCATAGGGGTTCACCTTGTCATCAACGCATCGAAATTCTGACAGCACATCGCGCATCAAGCACTTCATAGATCATGAAGCAACGGGCGGCTTGTTCCTGGCGCTGGGTGATTTCAATTGTACTTGGCCTTGCCATCATGTGGCCGGGCAAGATGAAATCAGGATGAAGCCTGGTCTTTCCAGCGGCCTTCTTCGTCTTGTTTCCAATAGCGGATTGTGGCGTTCCCTGATTTGAATTTGCGCCACATATCGCGAGCCTGATTTAACGCGCTTTCGGCGTTACCATCGAACATGATACTTGCACGTTCCAAAGTTCCGAGTGTTGATGGCTCAGCGCCGTCGATATAGAAATTGAACACCGAGGCGTTGGGTGTGGCATCATCCGTACACAGATAAATTGACTGCGTTTCCGGCTGTGGCTCGCCTGCAAAGCCGTGGGGTATGAAACTTACATCTTCCAAACCCCAGAGTTTTTGTGAGAATTCACGCACACGTTCCATTGAAGACGTAACCACGGCCATGCGTAAGCCGCGCTCAAGACCGCGCTGCAACAGGCGCGGTAATTCCGCGTCCGCTGTGGTGCGTTCGAGATGGTAGAACCAGACTTCAGCCATTATTTTTCGTAGTGTGTCGCAACCAAGTGATTCAACAAACGTACGCCCCAGCCGGATGCCCAGCTTTGATTGATGGGGGATTTCAACGAGTCCATGGCGGTTCCCGCGACGTCGAGATGTGCCCAAGGTGTGTTGTTGACAAAGCGCTGTAGGAACTGACCCGCCGTGATGGACCCTGCAAGCCGGCCGCCAATATTTTTCATATCGGCAACATCATGGTCGATCAATTTGTCGTATTCCGGTGTGAGCGGCAGACGCCAGACTTTTTCCCCCGTTGCCAATCCTGATTCGGCGAGGCGCACCGACAGTTCGTCATTGTTGGAAAATAACCCCGCATGTTCCTTGCCCAGCGCCACCAAAATGGCTCCCGTCAGTGTGGCCAAGTTGACCATGAATTTGGGTTTGTATTTGTCTTGAATGTACCAAAGCACATCAGCCAATACGAGGCGGCCTTCGGCGTCAGTGTTGAGTACTGCGATGGTTTGGCCGGACATGGATTTCACTACGTCGCCGGGGCGCTGGGCTTTACCGTCGATGGCGTTTTCGACAAGACCAATGGCTCCCACCACGTTCACTTTGGCTTTGCGTTTGGCAAGTGCATGCATCAGTCCGACAACGCAAGCAGCCCCTGCCATGTCGCCTTTCATGTCTTCCATGCCTGCTGCCGTTTTTATCGAAACGCCGCCGGTATCAAAGGTGACACCTTTGCCGATGAAGGCCACGGGCCGTTCGCCCTTTTTGCCGCCGTCCCAGCGCATCACGACCATACGGGCTTCATGCGGTGAGCCTTGGGCCACGCCCAACAATGCACCCATGCCCAGTTTTTGCATTTGGGCCGGGTTCAGTATTTCGATTTTTATGCCCAGCTTGCTGAGGGCTTTGGCGCGATTGGCAAATTCAATCGGGTGTAGAATGTTTGCGGGTTCATTCACCAAATCGCGGGCAACGTGGTTGCCGGAAGCAATCGCCTCAAAATCCGCATAGGCTTTTTTGGCTGCCGTTGCATTGTTGGTGAGGATTGAAATGCCTTCCAGTGCAATCGCGTCCTTGTTCTTTTTGGTTTTGTAACTCTCGAAACTATAGCGCCGCAATCTTGCGCCTGAAGCGATGCGGGCCACGTCCTCGGCTTTTTCAATGCCGCTCGCATCGATAACAGCTGATTTGGCTTTCAACGTTTGAACAGCGCCAAGCACAGCGCCGCCCAAATATTCAAACTCGCGCGCAAAAAGACTCGCGACTTTGCCTAACCCCATGAGTACCACACGGTCTAATCCGCCGCCTGGTGCCAAAACGTCTAAAACCTGTTCCTTTTTGCCTTCGAAGGCGCCCGCTTTCATGGCGCGGCTCAGGTGACCTTTTCCTGCCTCATCAATGGTTTTGGCTAATCCGCTGAGTTTCGCTCCTTCTTCCAGCAAAACAACAAGAATGCCTGATTTTGGCAGCGATGGTTTTTCAAAGGTGATTTTCATGGGACTCAGTTTCCGATTCAAGTTGTTGCAAGTGCATAAAGCCACAGAAACGTTTCGGCAACGCGTTAACGCAATGTTAACCCTGTAAAATTGGTGCCTTTTTCAGGACTCACTTGGCTTGCAAAGCAAACTTGGACACAGCACGGAAAGAGCTTTGCCTAAGCGGGGAAAACCGTTAATGAATGGTAACGATTTGTGATCACTGGGATGGCGGCGTGACGCTGAAAAGCACGGGGCACAGGCAGGACGGGGAACGGCGTGGTGTCTTGAACCAGTGCCGCCTTATGCTTGGGTTGTCAGGCTTTGCACTTTTGGCGTTCGCTCACCCTGCTTTTGCCATAGAAGAACCTCCCTTTGTGAAGCCGGTGCTGAAAGAGCCAGCGGCTGGAACAGCGGCTGACTTTGTTGCCGATAAGCTGACGTTTGACCCCGCGACGAAACTGGCTGTGGCCACCGGACGTGTGGTTTTGACTTATGGTCCTTACACTTTGAATGCCACACGCGTGACTTACAACCAAAAAACTGATGTGTTCACGGCAAATGGCTCGGTTGAGCTGCGAGAGCCGAATGGCAACATTATGCAAGCGGCCAGCATTGAACTTACCAACCGGTTCAAGTTGGGCTTTGCTAAAAAACTAAAAGCGCTACTGACCAACAATGTGACCATCACCTCAGAATACGCAAAACGCCTTGAAGGCGGGATTACAGTATTTGAAAATGCGCATTACACCGCGTGCAAGAATTGCGAGACGAAATCTGGTGGTCCGTTATGGGAATTGGTGTCTGATCAAACCACACATGATCAACCGGCCAGGGATCTCATACACGTCAATCCACGTTTGAAAATTGGTGGGGTGACCGTTGCCGGCCTGCCCTATCTTCGGCACCCTGACCCCTCCGTAAAACGACGCACGGGTTGGCTTGTGCCGAAAGCGAAGTTCGGGCGTGAATTTGGTGCTGGTGTGGAAACGCCGTATTTCTGGGCTATTGCACCTGACAAGGACATTACATTCCGGCCATTTTGGACGGCGTATCAAGGGCCATTGGCAGATGTGGAATATCGCCAGCGCACGGCGACTGGAATGTTCAAAGTTCAAGGCATGGGGATTTACGAACTTTCGCCCGGACGCACCTCTGAAGGAGATCGTTGGCGTGGTGCGCTCAAGACAAAGGGTGACTTTGTCATCAACCCGCAATGGAACTGGGGTTGGAATGGCACTCTCGTTTCTGATCGTACATTCCTTGACGACTATGAACTTGATGGCCGTAGTATTGCGCAAAATGAAGTGTACATAAAAGGTTTGTGGGACCGGAATTATGTTTCGGCACAAGCTTTGAATTTTTCTGCTCTCAGCAATGCTGTGGATGGGGGAAGTCTGCCCACCGCCTTACCTTATGTGAATGGTGAACATTACTTTGATCAGCCGATTATGGGCGGTGAACTGAGTTTGAACTGGTCGGCTTATTCAATTTCCCGGGACGCCTCGAGCACGCCGTTTTCCGAAGCTGCTCATGGCACTGATCAAAGCCGTGCCACAGCTGATTTGCGGTGGAAAAGCCGCTATATTTCAGACGCTGGGGTTTTGCTCACGCCCTTTGCCAATATGCGCAGTGATTTATATGTAACCAATAATCTGGCAGACCCGTTGGCGATTGGTGGGGAACGCGAACAGGAAACCACAGCGCGGATTTTGCCTGCCGCCGGGTTTGATGTACGCTTTCCTTTGATTTCCGGTCATGACTCTGGCCATAGCATTGTGTCGCCTGTGTTCCAATTCATTGCTGCTGACAATGCCAAAGATGTTGATCAGATTGCCAATGAAGATGCGATTACTCTGAACTTTGATCATTCGAGTTTGTTCCTTGAGGATCGCTTCACTGGCTTTGATAAATACGAAAGCGGTGTTCGCGCCAATGCTGGTGTCACCTATTCTTTCCTTGGTGCCAATGGCGGTTTCCTGAAAGCCAGCTTGGGTGAAAGCTTCCACATTGCGGGGAAAAACAGTTTTGTTGCGGGCTCTGGTCTTGATGGTTCAAGTTCGGACCTCGTTGGCGCTCTGACATTGCAGCCTTGGGATAATTTTTCACTTTCATACCAAATCAGAGCTGAAGAAGATCTATCCGCCATCAATCGACAAGAGGCTTTTGCCAGCCTCACTTTTGACAGGTTCTCGCTCAATGCTGGTTATCTGAACATCGCAGCAGAGCCAGCTTATGGCCGTTTGAAAGATGAGGAATGGGCAGAAGCTGATATGCGCCTTGGCCTCACTGACGGGTGGTATCTTTATGGTGGTGCACGCTATGACATTGAAAATGATTTTATGGCCAAGCAAACACTTGGGCTTGAATTTGATTGTGAGTGCATGAATTTCAAAATGGCTTATTCTTCCGCCAAAGACAGCAAGGCAGATAACGTTGATCACCGCGTGATGCTGTCAATCGACTTGGCAACGCTGGGCGGCACCAGTGTTTCCGGCAAGTTCTGATAATACAATGCGTAGTCACATGACTTTATTTGGCAAGATAACGTTCGCATTGTTAGTCGCGGCGTTTGCGAACCTGGCAGTGCCGGTTCAGGCGCAGGACCAGAAGGTGATTGTCACCATTAATGATCGTCCCATTACGAGCTATGATGTGCAGCAGCGTATTAATCTCTGGAAAATTTTAGGCGACAAACGTGCGAAAGCTGCATCGCGCAAAGCTTCTTTGAATGAGTTAATTGACGATATCGCCGCTGTTGAGGAAACCAAAAAACTCGGTTTTCCACCCACGACAAAAGAGGTTGATGACTATGTGACGCAATACTCCAAAGGCCTCAAAACCGATGATAAAGGCCTGAAGGGAAAGCTGAAGTCGCAAGGTGTATCAATGTCAGCAATGCGGCAATACCTTGAAGGGCGCGTTGCGTTCAATCGTCTGGTGCGTGGCAAGTTCAAAGAGGATTTTAGTGTTTCTGATGCGGAAGTGCAAAAGCGTGTAAACCAATTCAAGCGTGAGATTGATGGCAGTATCAACCAACAAATTGCGAAAATTGAATCTGATCCGCGTCGCAAACCCATCACTGTTTATGAATTGATGCCGATCCAGTTTCCCGTGGACGCGCCTAAGGCCGATATTACGCGGGAACTGATCAATTCGCGGGCGATTGAAGCTGGCACTTTTATCAGCCGTTTTAAAGGATGCAAAAATGCGCGGTCAGCAGCATCCGGCATCTTCAATGTAAAGATTGGCAAACGCATCGAAGCAGACGCTTCCAAAATGAACCCCAAACTGCGCCAGGCCTTAAACAATGTTGGAGCAGGAAAAGCTATAGGGCCCATCCCAACTGCAACTGGTGCTGAAGTCATTGCGTTTTGTGGCAGCAGAACAATCACGCCGGCCAAAGTCGCGCGCCCGAAAAATGTTCAATACCCCACGACCGCGCAAGTCAAAAATATGTTGGCACAAGAAAAGTTTGACAAGGTTGCATCAAAATATTCAGGCCGGTTCCGTAAAGGTCTGCTGATTGAATATCGCGATCCGTCTTTCAGTCAATGACCCCGACGACACTTGTGATTACGCCCGGCGAACCCGGCGGCGTTGGTGCGGAAATCACACTCAAGGCTTGGCACACACTTCAGTCGGATGATGGTTTGGCCTTCACTTATGTTGGTGACGAACAACACCTGCAAGCCATGGCAGTAGCCGCTGGATTGACGTGTGCAACGCAGCGCATTTCAAATTTATCTGAAGCGTCACAGATTTTTAAAAAGGTCCTACCGGTGCTGCATCGCCCCCTGCCTTGCGCGACACATCCAGGACAGTTCACACCTGACGCAGCAGGCTGGGTGACGGGTGCTATTGAAGAGGCCGTTGATCTTTGCTTGCGCGGCGAGGCCGCTGCAATGGTGACCAACCCCATTCAAAAGGAAGCGCTTTATGCGGCGGGCTTCAAGTATCAGGGCCACACAGATTTTTTAGCGTCGCTTTGCGAAAAGCGCGGCTTGCCTGCAACTGATGTGATGATGTTGGTGGGTGCGGGACTGCGGGCGGTACCCGTCACGGTTCACATAGCATTGAAAGATGTGTCCGTTGCATTGACGCAAGATGCGATTGTTGCGCAAGGTGTTGTTGTGCATGAGGCCATGCAGACACGGTTTGGCATTGTGCAACCTCGTATCGCTGTGACAGGCCTGAACCCGCATGCGGGTGAGAATGGCAGCATGGGACACGAGGAAATCGAAACCATCCGCCCGGCGATTGCAACTTTAAAAGCAAAAGGCATCAATGCTTTTGGACCACTGCCAGCAGACACTGCATTCTTTCCGCAAGCACGGAACAGCTATGATGTGATCCTTTGCATGTATCATGATCAGGCTTTAATTCCGGTGAAGACCTTGGATTTTCATGGCGGCGTGAATGTAACTTTAGGCCTGCCCTTCATCCGCACATCTCCCGATCACGGCACAGCACTGAACCTTGCCGGCACCGGCAAGGCACAAGCCGACAGCTTGATTGCGGCCATTCGCCTTGCAGCTGATATGGCTTCGCGATGAGTGTTGATTTGGCGGATGACGGCTTGCCGGTTTTGCGGCAGGTGATTGAAACGCATGAGTTGGCAGCCAAAAAGTCACTCGGGCAGAATTTTTTGTTCGATTTGAATTTGACGCGCCGCATTGCACGATCCGCCGCACCGCTTGATCAGGCGACCATCATTGAAATTGGACCGGGGCCAGGCGGTCTCACGCGGGCGCTGCTGGCAGAAGGTGCGGCCAAAGTGATTGCAGTGGAACGGGATGCGCGGGCACTTCCCGCATTGGCTGAAATTTCTGCGCATTATCCTGGCCGTTTGCAAGTGATTGAGGGCGATGCATTGGAGGTGGATTGGCCGTCGCTGGTCAGTGGTCCTGCCCGCATTGTTGCGAACTTACCTTACAATGTGGGAACACCGCTTTTGCTCGGATGGTTGACCAAAGGTGCGTGGCCACCATTTTATGATTCCCTCACATTGATGTTTCAAAAAGAAGTGGCATTGCGGATTGCGGCGGCACCGGGATCTGAAGACTATGGTCGTTTAAGCGTGATTTGCCAGTGGCGTTGTGTGTGCAAAAAACTGTTTGATGTGAACCGCAGTGCCTTTACCCCACCGCCCAAGATTACGTCCAGCATTGTGCAATTGGTGCCGCGCGTAAAGCCGGAGATTGACTGTACGGTTTCGTCATTGGAACGTGTTACGGCAGCAGCTTTCGGGCAGAGACGTAAAATGTTACGCTCAAGTTTGAAGAGCGTGTTTGCACAGCCCGAAACGGTGCTGGAGAAACTGGCGATCAACGCAACGCGCCGGGCCGAAGAACTCGCCGTCAATGACTTTGCAAGGCTGGCGGTGGAATTGGGTTAAAGTTCTTTCGTCAGTTCACGGACGAATTCCGTAAGTCCCAATTGTCTGCGGCGGCGCAATCGTTCTGCTGTCAGAATTGCAACGACCTGCGCATGTGCCACATCGATATTGTCATTGACGATGACATAGTCATATTCCGGCCAATGGCTAATTTCGTGTGCAGCTTCAGCCATCCGCTTGGCGATGACAGCAGACGTATCTTGCGCGCGAGTGATCAACCGCGTGCGCAAAGCATCGGGTGTTGGCGGGAGAATAAATAAACGCACTAAATCTTCGGGCATGGCTTGTGCCAATTGCTGCGTGCCTTGCCAGTCAATGTCGAACAAAACATCACGACCGGCGAGAAGCGAATCTTCAACCGGCTTTTTGGGCGTGCCATATGAATTTCCGAACACCGTCGCCCATTCAAGCAATTCGTGTTGGGCAACCATCTCTTGAAACGCGGCCTGCGTGATGAAGTGATAATCTATGCCATCCACTTCACCCGGACGCGGTTTTCGCGTTGTGACCGACACCGACATTTCAATGTTAAGGTCTGCAGCTAACAGACGGCGCGACAGTGTCGTTTTGCCCGCACCTGATGGTGAGGACATGACGAACAGCAAGCCGCGCCGGGCAATGTTCTTGGATTTGTGTGAAGAATTTGCCATTGCGATTACTCGATATTTTGCACTTGCTCGCGCAGCTGGTCGATGGTGGTTTTCAAGTCGAGGCCAATTGCGGTGAGCGATGGGTCATTAGCCTTCGAACAAAGTGTATTGGCTTCTCGGTTGAATTCTTGCGCCAGAAAATCGAACTTGCGCCCCACGGGTTCTTTCGACGCCATTAACACGCGTGCCGCCACTATGTGTGACTGTAAGCGATCAAGCTCTTCCTGTATGTCAGCTCTGGTGGCCAGCAAAATGGCCTCCTGGTGCAAGCGTTGTGGATCAAAACTATCCGATTGATCCAGTAGTTTAGCCACCTGTTCGCCTAAGCGTTTGCGTATCGCATCAACGGAACGCGAAGGATTGGCGTGCGCCGCTTCGGTAAGCTCTGCGATGCGCTGCAATTGCGTGTCCAAAACTTCAAATAATCTGGCACCTTCTTCGTTGCGAGCGGCTGCAAGTTCTTTGACCGCGAATACAAAGGATGCAAGTAAGGCGGCATCACGCTCCTGCATGTCTTGTTCTGAGATGATTTGCTCGCCGGTTTCCAACACGCCACGCAATGCCAAAAGATTTTCAGCCTGGATTGGAGCGGAGCCTAACCGATCACGCAGTGTTTCTGCGGCAGCAGCCAATTGGTCCAGCAATTCTATATTGATTTTGAGTGCGTTTTCTCCACTGCGGGATTGCACAGCAAGATTGATTTGTACGTTGCCACGCTTCATCACCAGTGCGGCGGCGTTGCGGGTCGCTGTTTCGATCTGGTCAAATCCCGTCGGCAAACGGAAACGCAAATCCAGCGCTTTGCCGTTCACACTTTTCAACTCCCAAACCCAACTGGTGTCGCGCCAAGCGCCAGTGCTGCGAGCAAAGCCCGTCATGCTGATAAGATTTGATTTTGTTTTGGTCATGTCTGCCGTATTCAAGGCTTGGTTTTTTTAATGCGGGGAATCGGTACTAACTTACCATTAACATTCACCACAGAACCTGGCCTCAATGCAGGTTTTGAACCATCAGTAGCAGCAGCAGTTTGCGGCTTTGGCTTTTTTTCAGTTGGCAATGGTGGTGGTTCGGCAGCTTTAGGTGCGGCCACGGTGGGTTGATTTTCGGCACCACCTTCAACAGGTTTCGGAACACCTTGAACTTTTCCGGCTGTATCAGCGGCCTCGTTGATCAAAGAATCTGGCGTCGCTTCCACCACATTCGGCAGCGGCGTTTGTTGCACTTCATTCGTCGATTCAGGCTCTCCTACAGTTTGATCATCGCCTGGCAATTGAATGCCGTTCTTTTGTGCCTCGCGCCATTTTTTGACATTGTCATTGTGGGCTTCAAGAGTGGCTGCGAAAGCATGGCCGCCGGTACCATCGGCTACGAAATAAACATCTTCTGTTATGGCTGGCGCCAACACAGCTTCCAACGCTGCACTTCCCGGCACGGCAATTGGGCCTGGCGGTAAGCCATCAATTTGGTAAGTGTTATAGGCTGTCTTGCCATCAATATCCGCACGGGAAATCGGGCGTTCCAATTTACCAGCGCCACCAACGATGCCGTAAATAATTGTTGGGTCAGATTGAAGGCGCATACCCTTTTTCAAGCGATTCAAAAAGACAGCTGCAACACGCGGACGTTCATCGGTTTTGCCCGTTTCTTTTTCAACGATTGATGCAAGTGTCAGCATTTCTTCCTTGGTTTTGAGAATACTGTCGGCGGGGCGCTTGGCCCAAATTTCTTCCACCAGTTTTTGCTGCGCCCCTTGCATGTCTTCGACAAGTTTCGCACGGGTCATGCCACGGCGGAACACTTGCGTATCGGCGATCAAAGCACCTTCTGGAACGCTGGAAACAGGTTCCCCCGTCAGCACGTCATTGCTGTTGATGCGTGCCAAAGCCATTTGACTGGTCCAGCCCTCAGGTATGGTGATCTTATAAGTTACAACTTTTCCAGCGGCCAAAGTGCTGAGTACACCTGCCATTGGGACACCTGCTGTAAATTCATATTCACCGGGTTTCAAACTGCCGCCGCGCATGGCCGATACCAAACTTGCTGCGTTCATGACACGTGCATCACTAATGACACCCGCGTCCAGCAAAGTTTTTGCGATGTCTGATCGGCTGTTCCCTTCAGGTAGAGTTATGACTTTGGTCTCTTTCAGCGGTCCTTCTGCTGTGAAAGCGCCCCACGCCCAAAACAGCACGCCACCAATGGCCAAACCAAAAAACATGCCCCAGCCAACGAGTGACCCTAACACACGAACGAGTGCTGATGCGCGTCGCTTGGCAACGACAGCATCCGGCACGCGCTCAAAAGAGTTATCATTATTCAACGTGAGGCCCCCTCTCAGGGTTTTAGCTTACGCCGCATAACGGCGCATGATCAAGGATGCGTTGGTGCCACCAAAACCAAAAGAATTAGACAGAACTGTGTTGATCTCTTTTTTCTTGGCGACATGTGGAACAAGATCAATTGCTGTTTCAACCGATGGGTTATCAAGATTGAGTGTTGGCGGGCAAATATTGTCGCGCATCGCCAACAACGAGAACACCGCCTCCACCGCCCCTGCGGCACCCAACAAGTGACCGACAGCCGATTTGGTTGATGACATCGCCATATTGGCAGCGGCATTGCCGGTCAAACGTTCGATAGCACGAAGTTCAATTTCATCCCCCAGTGGGGTCGACGTTCCATGGGCATTGATGTAATCAATCTCACCCGCAGAGATGCCAGCGCGCTTTAAAGCGGCTTGCATACAACGGTATGCGCCATCACCATCTGACGATGGTGCTGTGATGTGATAGGCATCACCCGACATGCCGTAACCGATAATTTCACCATAGATTTTAGCGCCACGGGCCTTGGCGTGTTCCAATTCTTCGAGAACAACAATACCAGCGCCTTCGCCCATGACGAAACCATCGCGGTCCTTGTCGTAAGGGCGTGAGGCTTTTTCCGGCGTGTCGTTGAAAGCCGACGATAGCGCTTTGCAAGCGACGAAGCCTGCAATGCCGATACGGCAAATGGCTGATTCGGCTCCACCTGCCACCATCACGTCAGCATCACCGACGGCGATAATCCGCGCTGCATCACCGATTGCATGGGTGCCGGTGGCGCAAGCAGTCACAACAGAATGGTTCGGGCCTTTGAGGCCAAAGTTGATGGAGATTAACCCAGACGCCAAATTAATGAGCGAGCCAGGAATGAAGAATGGCGACACGCGACGCGGGCCTTTTTCTTGCATCAACAAAGTGGTGTCTTGAATTCCGGTAAGTCCTCCGATGCCGGAACCAACGAGAACGCCGGAGCGGTATTTCTCGTCCTCGGTTTTAGCTTCGTATCCCGAATCAGCCATGGCCTGTTTTGCGGCGATCAATGCGAATTGGATAAAGTCGTCGTAACGGCGTTGATCTTTTGGGTCGAGCCAATCATCGCGTTTCAAAGTGCCGTTGCTGCCGTCACCTTCTTTGATTTCGAAGGCAATGCGCGTTGGAAGGTCAGAGGCGTCGAAACGTGTGATCGGTCCAGCGCCGGATTCGCCTGCAATCATGCGACTCCATGTTGCTTCAATACCTGTGCCCAAGGGCGATACGATTCCCATACCGGTTACAACGACACGACGCATGTTTGGCCTCATAAATTTGTAAGATGCAATTTCATATGAAAACGCGGGGGCGCAGGATGTTCAATCCTGCGGCTCCCCGCGCCTATTCAAATCAAAAGCCCGCGTGAAGCGAGCACGGCAAGCACTTAAGCTTGTGCCTTTTCAATGAACTTCACTGCGTCACCAACCGTTTGGATGGTTTCTGCAGCATCGTCAGGAATTTCGATGCCGAATTCTTCTTCGAAAGCCATTACAAGTTCAACGGTGTCAAGGCTGTCTGCGCCCAAATCATCGATGAAGCTTGCTTCGGTCTTCACCTTGTCGCCGTCAACACTCAAATGTTCAACGACGATTTTCTTTACGCGGTCAGCGATATCGCTCATGTGTTTGTCCTTAAAAACTTTTTTGTACGCCCTGCTAGGTCGTCACGGACATTTGAGCCGCTGACCCCCTCAAGCTGGGTGGTTACTAGCACAAAACAATGGCAGGTCAAAAGGGGTGTTGTGAGTGGGTGGAAGTCGCAAGATTTGCGCAATCCAAGGTACTCCAATATTACAACTTGTATTTACACAAACCAATTGTTTGTATATACGGAATTTAAGGAGAACCGCCATGGCACTCAGCATTCGAAATCCGCGCGTCGAAGAACTGGCGCGCAAGCTCGCAACCAAACGCAAGACAACGATGACAGATGTTATCGTGAAGGCTCTTGAAAAAGAAGTAGAGGCAGACACGCGTCCCCTCTATGAACAACTGAAGGAAATTGCAGATCGACTGAAACGCAAAGGTAAGCCTGGTGGACACATGATGACGAAAGAAGAGATCGATCGCATGTGGGGCCATGAATGATATTTGTTGAGACGTCAGCGATTGCGGCTATCATGCTTGACGAGCCTATTGCCAAAAGCCTGGCTGCTACTATCGCCCAGGAGAAAAGCTGCGTGACAGGCAGCCACGTCAGGTTGGAAACATGCATGGTTGTTGCTTCAAGACGAAATATGCCCGCATCTGAAGTAAACGAAGAATTTGACGCTCTATTGGAGCGAACGAGCATGTCTGTTTTGCCACTCACGGATGACCTTGCTGTTGCCGCCATCACAGCTTTCGACAAGTACGGCAAGGGTCGCAACCCCAAAACGGCCTTCAACCTCGCCGATTGCATGAGCTATGCTTTCGCAAAGTGTCACAATCTGAAAATCCTCTATACCGGTACCGATTTCAAAGCCACGGATTTGAAAGCGGCTTGATTGGATAGTTCCCTGCTCCAGCCCAAGCACAAAGTGTTGCGCGATGTGTTCGGCTATGAAAGTTTCCGCCCCAACCAGGAAGACGTTGTTGATGCGATGATCGCAGGTCAGCATGTGCTTGCTGTGATGCCGACGGGTGCCGGCAAATCATTGTGCTATCAAGTGCCTGCATTAGCACGGGGCGGTTTGGCCATCGTGGTGTCGCCGCTGGTGGCTTTGATGCAAGACCAGGTGGCAGCGTTGAAGCTTGCAGGTGTATCGGCAGAGACGATCAATTCATCCTCCGATCGTGAAGCAAATGTGGAGATATGGAAACGCGTTGCGGCAGGCGACGTGAATATTCTTTATTTGGCACCCGAACGCTTGATGACGGAGCGCATGATATCGGCTTTACAAAAGCTGGATGTGACGTTGATCGCGGTTGATGAAGTGCATTGCATGTCACAATGGGGTGCTGCATTCCGGCCGGAATATGACGCATTGCAGGGCTTGCGCAACGCATTCCCTGACGTACCGATTGGCGCATTCACCGCCACCGCTGATGAAGTGACGCGCAGAGATATTATTGCGAAACTGTTTGGCGGAAAGGTGCAGGAGTTTGTGTCAGGTTTTGACCGGCCAAACATTCGCCTCACAGTGAAGCCCAAAAACAATTCCACCAAACAGATTCTGGAATTTCTGAGCGACCGCAAAGGCGAAAGCGGCATCGTCTATTGCCTGTCGCGCCGTAGTGTCGATGAAACCTCGGAGATGCTGCAAGGCAAGGGCTATGCCGCTGTGGCTTATCATGCGGGGTTGTCCTCCGCAGCACGATCTGATGCACAAGACCGGTTCATGACTGACAAGGGCATCATCGTTGTGGCCACCATCGCCTTTGGCATGGGCATTGATAAACCCGATGTGCGCTTTGTCTTTCATGCGGACTTGCCCGGCACGCTGGACGCTTACTACCAAGAGATTGGCCGTGCAGGCCGCGATGGTGAAGAGGCTGACGCTCATATGTTGTTTGGCTTGCAAGACATACGCATGCGTCGGCAGTTCGTGGATCAGGAAGGTGGCGGCCAGGAACGCGCCCGGCGTGAGCATAAGCGTCTCGATGCGTTGGTGTCCTATTGTGAAGCGCCTGATTGCAGGCGGCAGTCCTTGCTCGGTTACTTCGGTGAATTCGCTGACCCCTGCGGTAATTGCGATGTGTGTTTGGACCCCGCCGATAAAATTGATGGCACACCGGAAGCCAAACTGATTTTCAATGCCATTCACGCCACAGGAGATCGTTTTGGTTCTGTGCATGTGGTGGATGTGTTGACGGGCAAGGCCAACGATAAAGCCATGCAATTGGGCCACGACAAATCACCCGCCTTTGGCAGCGGCAAACACCGCTCACGTGGTGACTGGCAATCGCTGATCCGGCAGCTTGTGGGTGCAGGTTTCCTCACCATTGATGTTGCGGGCTTCGGTGGTATTTCAGTTTCAGTCAAAGGCCGCGCCTTGCAACAGGGTGAAACGGCATTCCGCTATCGTCCTGATTTGGTGCGGGGTGCCAAGAGAGCTGCCCGCCGCGCCGCCCTGCCCCCGACATCTGATCCACGCGCCGATGACTTGTTGGTGCGCCTGAAAGCGCTGCGATTGAAACTGGCGAAGTCGCGTGGTGTCGCGGCTTATTTGATTTTCTCTGACCGCACCTTAATCGACATGGCCAACCGCGTGCCGTTGACGAAATGGGATTTCGGCGAAGTGTCGGGCGTCGGTGCTGCAAAGCAAGAACAGTTCGGCGATGTGTTCTTGAATGAAATCAAAAGTTTTGTCAGTAGTGGTGCTGCATAAACCATAGGTCTTAACCCTGTCGCCGCAGACTGGGCGAAAATTTGCAACGTGGAAATCACGGCACAGCGGTTGTGTCAGATTGAAACGGAGCGCCACATGTCATTCTTCCAACCAACAGATTCAAACCCAACCGAAGCCAGCGCAATGCCAGCTCCAATGATTGAACTGAAAGGTCGTTTGGCCGACATCGACTTCGTACCAGCCATCACGGGTGTTGTTCTGGCGCTCGGCATTTCCCGCACTGGCGGTGACGCAATCGTACAAGACTTACATGCGGGTGCCACCGGCGTTTTGCTGCTGATCGCAAGCCTGGTGGCCTATTTCATACTCAATGCTTTTTTGAAGCGTGATGCAGACAAGCCCTACTCAACCAAGGGCGCATTCAGCTTCAGTCGCAACCCTGCCTATTTGGCATTCTTCCTGCCGCTCACTTCACTGGCATATTTTGATGCCATGACAGCCGCCGCCGCGACGGTCATTTATGTTTTGGCGATGAACCTGCTGGTCATCCAGAAACAAGAACATGATTTGCAAAACACAAATGGCGAATCCTTCACAGCCTATCGCGCCGCAACGCCACGTTGGTTTGCTTAAACCATCGCCATGCCGCCGTTAACGTGCAAAGTGTGGCCGGTCACGTAACCGGCCTCTTCTGATGCAAGAAACAACACGGCCGCTGCAATGTCTTCAGGCGAGCCCATACGGCCTGCAGGAATCCGCCCCAAAATGCCTTCTTTTTGTTTGTCGTTCAGCACATCCGTCATCGGAGTTGCGATGAAACCCGGTGCCACGCAGTTCACAGTCACATTGCGTGTCGCCAGTTCTTGCGCCAGAGATTTTGACAACCCGATGAGTGCCGCTTTCGAGGCGACGTAGTTCGCCTGCCCCGCATTACCCGTGACACCCACAACCGAGGTCACTGATACAATACGACCCCAACGCTTTTTCATCATCAGTTTCATGGCGGCGCGGGCCAGTCGAAACGACGACGTGAGGTTGACGTCCAGCACCGCTTGCCAATCATCGTCCTTCATGCGCATGGCCAAACCATCGCGGGTAATGCCGGCATTGTTGACGAGAATATCGAGGCCACCCATTGCGGCTTCGGCTGCTGGCACCAGTTTTTCAACATCTTCGGGGGACGACAAATTGCAGGGCACGACATGCACGCGCTCGCCACCGAGTGCGGCTTTCAACTCTTCCAGCACTGCAGCGCGGGTGCCTGAAATCGCCACAGTCGCACCAGCGGCGTGCAGCGCTTTAGCAACAGCAGCCCCAATGCCGCCCGATGCGCCAGTGACCAATGCGGTTTTGCCAGTAAGTGAAAACATGCCCTCTATCCTTTAATCCAAGTTGCTCTTCCCCCAGATCGTCATTCCGACGAAAGTCGGAATCTCTTACCCACAAGATCCCGGCTTTCGCCGGGATGACGGCTCTGAGGTTACTTCTTCATTACTTCAACTGCCGCAGCAAAGTCATCCGCATTGCCAATCGCAATCGCCCTTGCTTCCGGCGCGTTCTTTTTTGCCAGCCCCGTCAATACTTTACCTGCCCCTATTTCTACGAATGTGTGAACTCCAAAATCGCTCATGGCGAACACGCATTCGCGCCAGCGCACGGTGCCCGTGACTTGCTCCACCAGTTTTTGGCGGATGGTTGCGGCGTCGGTCAAAGGTCCAGCCACGACATTGGCAAACACCGGCACGACCGGGTTTTTCATTTCGGCTTTGGCCAGAGCTTCGGCCATGGCGTCGGCGGCGGGTTGCATTAACGCACAATGAAATGGCGCTGATACCGGCAACACGATGGCGCGCTTGGCACCCCTTGCTTTGGCAATATCAAGCGCACGTTCAACGGCGGCTTTGTGGCCGGAGATGACAACCTGACCGTCGGAATTGTCATTGGCGGCCTGGCACACATCACCTTGCGCCGCTTCTGCCGCAACTTCGGAAGCCGTCTTGAAATCCAGCCCCAGCAAAGCCGCCATGGCACCTGTGCCAACAGGCGTTGCCAACTGCATGGCCTTCCCGCGAATTCTCAAAAGCCGCGCCGCATCAGCAAGCGTAAATGTGCCCACCGCAGCAAGTGCGGAATATTCCCCTAACGAATGCCCCGCCACACATTTTGCAGTATTGGCAACAGTAATGCCGTGTTCAATCTCCAACACCCGCATGGCCGCCAAACTCACCGCCATCAAAGCCGGCTGCGCATTTTCCGTAAGTGTCAATTGGTCCTCAGGACCATTCCACATCAGGTCCGAAAGCTTCTGCCCCAATGCCGCATCCACCTCATCAAACACAGCTCTGGCCGAAGCAAAACCATCAGCCAAGGATTTCCCCATCCCAACAGCCTGACTGCCCTGCCCCGGAAATACAAATGCAATCGACATGATTCAGCGCGTTCCTATTGTTTGAGGGCGTGGTGTCATGGGGAAGCACAGGAGTCAAGGTGAGTGGGCCGAGGGCAGTGTGCCTTTTTGAAATTCTGGAGTTTGTGTGAAGGACTGATAGGTATGAAATAGCTTATGTCTTGGGAGATGAACCGGGGAGACATCAACAATAACTTTTAGACGCGCATCTAACTTGTGCCCCCAGCTCTTTGAGGTTCGCTTCGTTTCGCCTCGGAAAACAATGGGAGTCCTCTCATTTGTTCATAACGCAATCACACTTACTTGAAGGCGTCGATTTTGGGGTAGTATAGTCGCCAATCTTTGCAGTATCCCTTTTCTTCAATTTTGTGGGTAATGTAAAAATCATGTTTCAGACCGAGTGCCCGTAACTTGTTGCAGCTGCTTGTGGGGTAGTCAGCCCTTTCCATTAGGTATCCAATCGCCTGATGATACGGATAGACATAGTCTAGCCGTTCAAGAATATTTAGCAGTGCGTCTACTGACATTTGCTCTTTTGCCCCTCGATAGGCTTCAAGCACGTTTTCTGGCCCATCGGCATAACTAGGACGGACCACGATGTCGATGAGCGTGCGTTCGAGGTTCGTTACCCGAAAGATTTCAGATTTTAGGCCACGTCTTTCTTCTACGCCGAGCTGCTCAGTGTTTTTTCCGGCAAGCATAACTATTGATGTGTTCAAGAATCTATAGATCAAGTTGGATTGGCGTTGCTTTCTTGAAAATGCGAGGTCGATAGATTTTTGCGTCAGGGAACCGGCATTTTTCGGCTTGGTGCTTTGTTCAATGTTCAGGTAGATTGCGGGGGGCAAACGGGTTGTCAGTCCGTGGAAGGCGGCAGCGGAGCCATGACTGAGGTAACCTTTCGAGCTTATTGATTGGGCAAGTTCGAGGGGTGATGGTTCGCCCCACGCAAAGCGATTGATTGACCGATTGTATTCTGTGGATTGAAGTTGCACAGGCTTGAGTTTGGTGTGTTGGCAAAGTGATGAAACAAAGTTCGAAAGTTGCATGCTTTTTGGAAGTTGCCAATTTTCACGGTTCATGTGGAGGATATTGTCAAGTTCGGATGCCGAATAAACGGTTTGAGTGGCTTTGGAGAAATATGAATTGATTTCGATTTTTGCTAAGCTGATCCGACTTTGCTTTGGCATGTATTTCCCCTGAGATGACGAGTGATTTAATAACTATGGGGGCTAAGGTATATATACCTTAGCCCCCATGCTTTATTTACCGAATTTATTTTTGCACCGGCGTCCGAAATATGTATACAAATAGCAGACAAGAGATTTCTTATAAAATGTCATATTCCGAAATAAAAACAAAAGTTTATGGGAGAATTTGTGCGAAACCCCCTGGATTGATTTGGGGGGTGGGGGACTTTGGTGACTTTGGCAACCCAGATGCGGTTGGAAAGACATTGCAACGTCTGGCCGCAGCAGGTCAGCTCCGCCGCATTGACCGCGGGCTTTATGATCGGCCCATAATAAACCAGCTCACCGGAAAACCATCTGTCTCTGACTATCGCGCCATTATCGACGCAATTGCCAGACGAGACAAAACGCGCATGCTGGTGGACGGGATGACGGCAGCGAATGATCTTGGATTAAGTGACGCCGTATCAGGCCAGGTCATCATTCAAAGTGATGCGCGTCTCAAACCCATCAAAGTCGGAAATCTACCCATCACTTTCAAGCTGACAGCCGCCAGCAAGCTGTTTTGGGCTGGTCGACCTGCCATGCGAATTGTACAGGCTTTGCACTGGCTGAAACCCATGCTCAAAATTCCGGAGGATCGTGCTCGCATCATCAGTCGTATTAACGCGCTGCTCTCTGATCCGAAGCATGGGGCAACTTTGCGAAACGACCTCATAGATGGTCTCACCGCATTGCCTGCCTGGATGCAAGACGTCCTCACGGAATTCAAGCTTTCGAAAAATGTTTCAACGCAGAAAACAAAAAAAACCAGCAAAACACCATAAACAGAAAACGGCGCAAATTTGAACAAAGCCTACCAGAACATCATTGCTGCAAAGGAGAGCGAACGCCGTGACCTCTTCCTTTCGGCAGCAACGCGCATTGGGACAACGATCCAAAACATTGAAAAGGATTTCTGGGTCTGCTGGACTTTGGATGCCTTGTTTCAAAGCCTCAAACCGGGTGGACCAAGACTGTTGTTCAAAGGCGGAACTTCGCTGTCGAAAGGATACAATCTTATCTCAAGATTCTCAGAGGATATAGATATTACAGTGTTTCGCGACGATCTGGGCGAGTCCATGCCCATTGAGCACCTTGAGAAACTCAGCAACAACAAACGCAGAGATCGACTTCAAGCCATCAAGACCGCCTGTCAAAATTACATCGACGGTAATCTGCGGATCGAACTTGCCAAAATTGCCCAAGAAACGATGGAATCCGCCAAACAAGACCCAGCCAAACTCAGCATTGTTCTCGATCCTGACGACCCGGACCAACAGAGCATACTCATCAATTACCCAAGCGTCGTCGCAATTGATGGTTATGTTTCACCCGCAGTCAAAATCGAGTCCGGCGCAAAGTCGGCACTTGATCCCAACGAAGAACTTAAAATCACGCCCTATCTTAGCCCCGACATTCCTCGTGGCGATGGTCTCGAAGTTACGGGCGTGACCACAATCAAACCTCAACGCACGTTTATGGACAAAATTCTGATCTTGCACGGATTGGTGCATTATTTTGAAGCGAAGGGGACGTTACGTGGGAATGGTCGAATGTCACGTCACTGCTATGATGTGCATCAGCTGATAAACGCAGAAGTTGGAAAACTTGCCTGCTCTGACACCGAACTTGTCAAAAATTGTGTGAGACATGCACAGATGTTCTTCAACCGCAACCACACTGGACTTGACTCAGCCAAGCGCGGCAAGTTTCGCCTTAGTCCAGAACCGCCAATGATTGAATTACTCCGCAAGGATTATGAAGCAATGCAAACAATGATTTTTGGTAAGGTTCCAGAATTCGAGGATGTACTCGAAAGTGTCGCACACGCACAGGAGCAACTTAACAGTATTTGATCCATTACTCCAAGGTGGTCGACTCTCCATACCCCTCCCCCAACGTCGTTTTCCTGATGGGCTCAAAACTGTTGTTGGGGACGGCAGACGGGGTGACCCAGTTCTGGAGTGTGCCGAGATCTAGCGGAATGACCGCGCGGTGTCAAGTGTTATTTTCCTAGTTTTATTTTTTTATATATACTAATAGGATTTCAATGATTTATCCGCCACTGTTCTTCACCATCATGTCAATCAGTCGCGGCACATAGCGTTCGCCATATCCCTGCGTATCTGCCAGCACAAATATCTGATGGATGGTTTCAGCGATGGGCGATGCCACAGGCATGTTTTCCGTCATGTTGGTATAGTAACGCAAGTCTTTGCGGCCATTGCGGATGGCGAATTTGGCGTGGGAGTCGTCATTGTGCAGCGGCACATTGATCAGCCGTCCGAACATCACCGACATGGCGCCGCCGCCCATGATCACATCGCGCAAGGCTTCCATGCTGATGCCTGCCTTTTGCGCCACGGTGATGGCCTCGGCGGCCACTGCAGCATGGGCCATGGACATGAAATTGTTGATCAGTTTCACCTGATGCGCCGCCCCGACAGCGCCGCAATGCACGATCAAATCCGAGAACGTGTTGAGTACGGGGCGGATCGTGTCGATCACCGCAATGTCGCCCCCCACCATCAAACCTAATTTGCCAGACTCTGCTTCCTTCGGCGTGCGGGTCATCGGCGTATCGACGAAGGTGATGCCGTGAGTGGCAAGATCGGCAGCGATCTTGATTGTGGAGTCGGGAACGGCGGTGGAACAATCCGCGATAATGAGGCCCGTCTTGGCACCTTTCAACATTCCGCTTTCACCATATACAGCCTCTTCCACCTGCGGTGTTCCGGTAACGCAGAGAATGACCAGGTCAGACTTGGCAGCGATTTCGGCGGCAGATTTGAATTCTGTCGCACCGCGTTTCACCAAATCATCCACAGGCTCGCGATTGCGATGCGCCATGACGTTGAGGGCGAAACCTTTTTCCAAAACGTTTTTGCCAATGCCATGCCCCATCAGGCCAGCGCCGATGAGGCCTACAGTTTTGATTGTCATTTTAACTCTCCTGCCAATGCGGATAATTCTACTGCTTCCAAAAAACAATTGTCTTGATCGGTTTTGCGAACAAAGCCCAAGCGCTCATAAAACTGCGCGCCACGGGTATTTTTATGATCGACTTCGAGGCGGATATAGTGTGCATCAATTTTTAAGGCTTCGCGGCTCAGTTGCTTCAACAGGCGTTCGCCAATTTTTCGGCCCCGCGCGTGTTCCATCACGTAGAGATCACTGACGTAAATGCCTTTGCAGCCGCGCCAAGTCGAGTAGACTGGCATCCACGTGCAACATCCCAGCAGCAATCCAGAATCTTCGGCCACCAAAACCTGAATGAAATCCGAAGCAGCGCGAAGAGATTCGCCTGTTATCTTGGGAATAAAATCACTGCCAGAATCTCGGGGTAACTGCCGGATCATGGCGGCCACAGCATCTTCTTGGCCGGGCCTCATCGCGCGAAAACCAACACCCATTATGAAGCGAGCCCCGTGAGCAGCGAAGCGAGGTTGCGGCCCAGTGACCCAGAGGGATAACCACCTTCTTGCACGATTACCATTGGCAGTTTCATTTCTGCAATGCGCTTGCCAATGATGTGAAAGTCTTCGGTTGTGATAGCGAAGCCTTTGAACGGATCGTCGATGGAAATATCAAGGCCGGCGGCGATGACCAAATGATTTGCGCCAAAATCTGCAATGCGTTGCAAGGCGGTTTCGAGCGATGAAAGATAGCCCTTCAATTCCAGTCCGCGTTCGCGCGGCAAATTCAAATTGAAGCCTTCACCTTCGCCCCTGCCCCGCTCGTTTTCGTAGCCCCAGAAGAAGGGATAAAACCGCGTAGGGTCGGCGTGGATGGAAACAGTCAATACATCCGAGCGGTCATAAAATATCGCTTCGGTGCCGTTGCCGTGGTGCACGTCGATATCAAGAATGGCGACACGTTTTCCGGCGCGGGTCATCAGTTCAGCTGCAATGGCTGAGTTGTTGTAAAAGCAAAAACCTGCCGCCAAATCAGACGCCGCGTGGTGTCCCGGCGGGCGGCATAAAGCGTAGACGTGGCGCTCACCTGCCATAACCAAAGCTGCGGCTTCAACAGCGCAAGCCGCGCTGGCTTTGGCGGCGGCGAGCGTTGTTGAGGTGACGGGGCATGCGCCATCGCCCAAATAATAGCCCGCTTGCCCGACGACAGCGTCAGGCACCGTTATGGGCGGCAATGATGCCCGTTGAATAGCGTAAACATTTGGCAAGGGAACGTCGCTGGAATGTGGCACATGGCCCCAGCGTTCACGCAAAGTCTCAAGAAAGGTCAAGTATTGTTGGGTGTGCACCAACTTCAAAACATCATTGCTGATGTGAGGCGGCACGCGCACTTCGCCACCCAGTGCTTTGACGCCTTGCATCAACATATCAATACGTACAGGTGTTTCAGGAATGGCCTGCGGGCGTCCGGCAACGATAAAAGTTTCAGGCGCGTGGCTGCGTTGGACGTCGTCGTAAAGCGTGATCATGGCACCAACCATTGCGCAGTGTTGGCAGTGAAGTCAAACAAG
The DNA here is from genome assembly GCA_043756645.1 of Hyphomicrobiales bacterium. Taxonomy (GTDB): domain Bacteria; phylum Pseudomonadota; class Alphaproteobacteria; order Rhizobiales; family Aestuariivirgaceae; genus Aestuariivirga. Next base: position 37,942 of record JAYUQS010000048.1, read on the forward strand.
GCCCGGCGATTTCCGCGCACTTTGAGATAGAGCCATTCAATGCTGGTGACAGATACAATAATTGTGCCGAAATTGGTGAAGCCCTTTGCAATTTCATCGTCAGATTGGGGCAACACAAATTGTTCGGGATCGTTTATGACAGCACCAGGCCCAGGTTGCGCGCCATAGCCGACACGGCTCATGCGCTGAGAATTGTCCCAGGCCAGTTGCGCAATTGCATCGCTGGTATGAAGCGTTGCCAAACCCTCAACACGCAATTGGGTTTTTTCAAGCTCGTCGTAAAGCGTTAAACTTACCGCAGATTGGCGCGTGATTTCGGGCCATTTGAGCGTGCGAATATCAGCATTGAACCGCAGAATTTTTAATGTGGCTTCGGCTTCGCGCAAAATCACGACACGGGATTTGGGTCGCCCAGCTGCATCAACCGTTGCCAATACCGGATGATGAAAGCCTGAGCGACGGTCTTTGGTACCTTGCGCCAGGTGCTGCCAGCACAGTTGCAGAATTTCATCAAGATCGGACGGATGTGAATCGGTGGTCATCTGGTTAACATAGCTGAGAAGTCTGGCCTTTGCAGAAGATCATAAAGCGTGTGACATTGAGCCCGTAGAAACGAGTCCGCAATGAAATCACCGACCAGCATTCACTCCGCAACCTCTCTTCCGAAAATCGCCTGGGCCAAGGGAAGCTACCTCTACAACGTCGATGGCAAGCAATACATCGACGGGTCTGGTGGCGCTGCAGTTTATTGCATTGGACACGGCAATGAAGAGGTGAACGCCGCTATTTCCAAACAGCTGGACCGGATTGCGCATGGCTATCGTTATAACTTTACGTCTGATGCGCTGGAAGAATTGACGGAGATCATTGCGACCCGCTGTGGTGGTGATTTGAAACATGTGGTGTTTGTGACTGGCGGTTCGGAGGCGGTTGAGAGCTGTTTGAAACTGGCACTGCAATATCAATTCGCCATTGGTCAAAAAAACCGGCGCAAGTTCATCGCCCGTGAAAGATCATGGCATGGCAATACACTTGGCGCTTTGGGCGTATCCGGATTTTTGGAACGGCGTGTGGCTTTTGAAGGAGCCTTCATAGACGCGGTTCGTATTTCACCTGCCAATGCTTATCGACCAGAGCCTGATGCGCTTGATGCCCAACACTTGGAAAATGCAATATTGCAGGAAGGGGCAGAAACCATTGCTGCGTTTATTTTTGAACCCGTCGTTGGGTCCGCTGGTGGTTGTGTTCCTGCACCCGAAGGCTACGTCAAACGCGTCCGTGAAATTTGTGACCGTTACGGGGTGTTGATGATTGCGGATGAAGTAATGTGCGGGGCTGGCCGCACTGGCACTTGGCGCACTTTGGAAAAAGATAACGTAGAGCCCGACATTATGTCCGTCGCGAAGGGTTTGGCTGCGGGATATTTGCCGCTTGGGGCTGCGGTTTATTCTAATCGCATAGCGGATGCCATTGGTGTTCCGCAAACCGGTCACACCTTCACCGGGCACACGACCTGTTGTGCCGCTGGCGTTGCCGTTCAGAAAATCATTGCACGCGAAGAATTGGTGGAACGGGTTGCTGCGAATGAAAGCAAATTCAAAAATATGATGTCGCAAGCTTTCGGAAACGTTGAGGCAATCGGAGACATACGCGGGCGTGGATATTTCATGGCGGCGGAACTTGTACGAAATCGTAAGACAAAAGAGCCATTCGATTCAAGCTTAAAGCTCGCTTTAAACATCAAAGCGCAAGCCTTCGAAAATGGACTGATTTGCTACCCGTCCGGTGGAAATGTTGATGGCGTGAATGGAGATGTGGTTATTCTCGCCCCGCCTTATAATGCCAGTGACGCTGAGCTTACCGAAATCGTCGACAAGACGGCAAAGAGTGTGAAACAGGTTCTTGCGCGGGCCGGCCTGAATTGAACTTGCATAGACGCGCAAATCGCGGCATCAAGCGTTAACGGCTGTTAACTTTTCTGCAAGAGGTGCCATGGGCTTGCGTCTGCCAATCGTTTCAAATCATTTCGCGATGTCGACCATCGTCGCCGTCATTTTGGCCGGCTGCTCAAGTGGATCAGGCAAGAGCATGTTGGCGCTCGAAGACGAAAAGGTCGAAATGCGCGTCGCGATTGCCGAGAAAATTGGCTCATCGCCACTTGAAGTTGAACAGGCTTTTGACACCACCGAAAAACAACAACGCGAAACTGCTGCTGTCGTCACAGAACGCGTGAAGCAACGATATGGCACATCAAATGATGTGGCAATGCAAAAGCATTTGCTGGACGTTGTTAAAGCCTTGGCTATCGCGAGCAAAGCAAAGCCACAAGATTTTCAATTGATTATATTGAAAAGCAATCAAGCCAACGCCTTCACGCCAGGAGCCGGTACTATCTTAGTGAATGAAGGTCTGTTGCAATTGGCTGGCAATGAAGCCGAAGTTGCAGCCGTCATGGCCCATGAGATGGCTCATGTATTGATGAATCATCCGCAACGACAAAAACAAATTCGGCTTGCCACGAAAGCCGGAAGTTCAATGATGGATAAATTCACGCCCGATCGCTTGCAAGATAACATTGGTCGGTTTTTACGCTTAAGTGGCAATGCGACGATGAACGGCATGATCCGTCAGCAGGAGATGATGGCGGATTCAATTGCCGTCGATATGCTGGTGAAAGCGGGTTATGATCCACGTGCTATGGTGAGCGTTCTGCGTTCGTTGCGCGGAACCGGCCCACAAAAAGACCGCTTGACCAACGTTGTTTATGGCAATCACCCTCTCACAATTGACCGTGAAAAGGCCGTGGCTGCAAAAATTAAAACACATTATAAAGCTGTCACAGGCGTGTCCTCAACACCACGCTTTGATGCGTTGGTAAAACCGTATCACCAGCAACGCATGAAAAAACTGGCGCAACGCGGTTAAGCCGCAGGCACCCATTGTATTTGTTCTATGCTGCTTGCACCAGTTGCCAACATGATTACGCGATCCAATCCCAATGCCACACCTGAGGCGGCTGGCATTGTCGCAAGGGCGTCCAGCAAGTCTTCATCTAATGGATAACGCTCACCATAAAGCTTTTCTTTAATGTCCATATCAGCAGTAAAACGGCGGCGTTGTTCGGTTGCATCGGTCAATTCGCCAAATCCGTTGGCCAGTTCAACGCCGCAGGCGTAAACTTCAAAACGTTCAGCCACACGTGCATCGTGGGCGCAGGTGCGGGCCAGTGCTGCTTCAACAGTTGGATATTCGAACAACACGGTGATACGGCCATTGCCAAGATTGGATTCGACTTTTTCAACCAGAATACGGCTAAAAATGTCTGACCAGCTTTCATCTTTTCCAAAATCGACTGGAGATCGTTCGGCCAAAGCGTCGCGGTTTGCGCTGCCGTCTTTGTTAATTGTCGATAACAGGTCAACTCCGGCAAAGGCGATAAATGCATCATTAACGGAAAGCCATTGTGCTTCCGCTGATACGTCACAAGTTCTGCCCCGCCAAGCCCAGTGGTAACGTTGTGTTTGCGTGGCTGCTCGTCTTGCAAGTGCAAGTGTATCTTCAATGATGACGCGATAATCCACTTCAACGCGATACCATTCCAACATCGTAAATTCCGGCGCATGGGTGAGCGTGCGCTCGCGATTGCGGAACACGTGGCCTAATGAAAAAATGCGCTGCTCGCCCGCAGCCAATAATTTCTTACAAGCAAACTCTGGCGAGGTGTGGAGATAGCGCGTCGACTGCGAACCATCATTGTGAATGAGTTGAGTGGTAAAGGCATGCAAATGGGCCTCGTTCCCCGGTGACACAACAAGCGCAGGCACGTCCACCTCCAAAAAACCCTGCTCTGAAAACCATTTCCGTGTGGCTTGCAAAATGTGATTGCGGGCCAGCAAAAATGGCCTGCGGTCTTCGTGGCGTTGCCGGTCATACCAAGGAGATTTTTCAGGTGGATTTGCCATCGTTCTCACGGGGTTGGCTTTCAAAGGTGGGGCTGCTATAGGCGCGGCACAAGATAACTGCAATCAGCTTCAAAAGAGAGAATTCAACGTGGTCAAGGTCATCGCCTCAGGCGTGCGCAAAGGTAACGTCATCGAGCACGAAGACGGCAAATTATATGTGGTTCTCAAAGCTGAATCTATGCATCCCGGCAAAGGCACACCAACCACCACCATCGACATGCGCCGGATTTCTGACGGTGTTAAGACAGTCGTGCGTTATAAAACAACCGATGCTATGGAACGCGCTTTCGTTGAAACCGTTGGCCACACTTATCTTTATCAAGATGGCGAGAACTATGTGTTCATGAATCCGACAAGCTTCGAGCAGATCAATATTACAGGTGATATGTTGGGCGACTCGTCGGCGTTTTTACAAGAAGGCATGGAATGCCAAGTGGCTTTGTTTAATGACGGACCAATATCCATCGAATTGCCAGCACGCGTGACACTCGAAATTACAGAAACTGAACCGGCGATTAAAAATCAAACTGCCTCGTCGTCATTTAAGCCAGCAATCCTCTCAAACGGCTTCCGCACATTGGTGCCACCACATATCGTAGCAGGCACGCGCATCGTGGTGGAAACCGCGGACGGCGCTTATGTGGAACGCGCCAAGGACTAATTACTTTGTGAACACGCCCACCATTTCGAGGTGGGCCGTCCATTTGAATTGATCAACGGGGGTTACAGTTTTTAAACTGTAGCCCCCTTTCGTTAGAATTGCTGCATCTCGCACAAAATTTGCAACATCGCAACTGACCAGTACAACCCGCTTCACCTGTGACTTTGCCAATTGTTTCGCCTGGGTTTCAGCGCCTGCCCGTGGTGGATCCAGCACAACGGCATCAAACGGCTTAAGCTCCAACGGGGTTAAGGGTTCACGAAACAAATCACGCGACTGCACATCCAACGGCTTTAAACCTTGCGTGTTTCTGACCGCCAATTGAAGACCCGCGATGGCAGGCTTGTCACTGTCGGCCGCATAGACTTTTGCTTTGGTCGCTATGCGCAATGCAAAGGGTCCCACGCCGCAAAACAAATCAGCCACATGTTTTGCAGATTTAACTCCGTTCAAAACCAGTTCGGCAATAGCCTTCTCTCCGGCGGCGGTTGCTTGCAGAAACGACGTCGTGGGCAAAGGCACGCGCGCTTGACCAATGTTCACCACGGGTGTTTCCAAGGCAGTGTGAATTTCTCCATTTACGCTCAAGCGCAAAATATTAAATGACTTCACAATGTCACTGAGTGCCGCCAAGCGCCGCAAAACGATCTGGCACTCAGCCTTGATCGAAACATCCAAGCCATTGTCAGCAGCTGTGACAGCCACATCACAAGCGCCAAGTGCCGGACCGAAAGCAGCAGCCATTGCGCTGGACTGTTTCAATGCCGGCACCAAAACCGGGCAGTGATCAAGCGCAATCAAATCGTGGCTTTTTTGTTCCATGAAACCAGCCTGCCAAAGACCATCGACTTCGCGTACGTGTAAACTTACACGGCGGCGGCCTGACCCTTGGGCATCAATCATTGGGGCAACTTCGGTTGCAATGTTTTGCGCTTTTAAAGCTTCCACCAATTGGTTGCGCTTCCAAGCCTGATAATGCACTTCATCCCAGTGTTGGAATTTGCAGCCACCACACCGCGCAAAATATTTACAGAATGCGTCAACCCGCTCGGGCGACGGTGTGACCACACGTGTCAGCTTGCCCATTTCCAAATCAATGTCTTCGCCTGCAAGAACCTTCGGCACATGCAATTGAATATCACCCGCGCGCACAAGGCCATCGCCACGCTGACCCAATTTTTCTACTGTGTACAACATCAGTGCTGCCCCGGATATAACAGGACAATGGCCCTGCCCTGTTCAAGTGTGATTGACACATCGCCCTTAGACTCATTTGACAATGTGAGTGTGGAACCGAATGTCACATCGCGTCGTTGCAACGGCCAGCGGACACCAAGAATGGACAGCGCCTTCAAGTCAGTCAACCCGATCAGGCTTACGCGTGTGCCTGGTGGAATTTGCCAAAGCGACAATGATGTCGTCAGAGGCCAAGCTTCTTCTATGCCACTGGTGGCAAAGGTTTTGATGCCACGTGATGCGATAACATGCAGCAAAGCGGCATGGGCCAACACATGATCAAACTGGCCACCGAAAGCTCCCAGTAAAACAATCTCACTCGCACCGCGCTTGATTGCAGCTTCAACAGCC
>JAYUQS010000049.1:0-5286 GCA_043756645.1 Hyphomicrobiales bacterium
GGCTTGTTCCTGAACCGCGTCAAAAGCGACCGCCACGCCGCCATTCTTCATGGCGCGCTGGCCGACTGCGGCATCCCTGTTGTGGGCAAGCTGCGGCACAACGACTCATTCCACATGCCGTCGCGGCACCTTGGATTGGTGCAGGCAATGGAGAATCAACAACTTGAGCAATTCCTTGAAACCGCAGCCGCAGGAGTCGCACGTGAAACATTTCTTGACAAGCTGTTTCAAATTGCAACACCCCTGACGAATCAATCTGGAATCGCTTCAAACCTCTTGCCACCACTGGCCCAAAACATCGTGATTGCCAGTGATGAAGCCTTCTCATTTGTTTATCCGCATCTGCTGAAAGCATGGTCCAAGGCCGGTGCAAGTTTAAGGTTCTTCTCGCCCCTCGCCAATGAAGCACCACCCAAATCTGACGCGGTTTATTTGCCCGGCGGATATCCTGAATTGCACGTGGGCAAACTTGCCGCGAATTTCACCTTCCTCGACGGGCTGCGCAACTTCGCAGGACTAATATATGGCGAGTGCGGGGGCTATATGACGCTCGGAGACACACTCACCGACGCTCAAGGCTCAGAACATGCTATGGCGGGGTTATTACCACTCCAAACAAGCTTTGCCACACGCAAGCTGCATCTGGGCTATCGCCAGCTCACCAGCCTTGGTGGGCCCTTTCCGCAGCACCTCCGAGGGCACGAGTTCCACTATGCCAACATTGTGAGCGAAGGCGATGCTGACCGCTTGTTCGAAGCACAAACCGCCAATGGCACAGCCCTGCCCGCCATGGGTCTGCGCCGCGGCAATGTCATGGGCTCCTTCGCCCACATCATTAGTGCCGCGCCATGACCGCAAAAGCCATCATGTTCATGGGAACAGGCTCAGACGTTGGCAAATCCCTCATCGTGGCGGGCTTGTGCCGTTTGCTGACCAATCGCGGGCTGAAGGTGTCGCCTTTCAAGCCGCAAAACATGTCGAACAATGCGGCTGCCGTTGCAGGCGGCGAAATTGGCCGGGCGCAGGCCCTACAAGCGCGTGCCGCACGCGTGGTGGCCAATGTGCATATGAACCCGGTTCTGCTGAAGCCAGAATCCGAACGCGGCGCACAGGTGATTGTGCAAGGCAAACGCCATTCCACGCTTTCAGCCCGCGACTTTTTCAAAAACCGCCAGCAATTCATGCCCGCGATTTTGGAAAGCTTCCAAAAACTGAGTGATGAATATGACGTCGTGTTGGTCGAAGGCGCTGGCAGCCCGGCTGAAACCAATCTCCGCGACGGCGATCTCGCCAATATGGGCTTTGCTGACGCTGCCAATGTTCCAGTGATACTCATTGGGGACATTCACCGGGGTGGCGTTATTGCATCAATGGTTGGTACCCATGCTGTTCTGGACGGTAGCGATTTAAATCGCATTAAATCGTTCTTGATCAACAAGTTCCACGGTGATCCAGAACTATTTTATGAAGGTTTGAAAACCATTGAACAAAGCACAGGCTGGAAAAGCCTTGGCGTCGTGCCACACTTCAGCAACGCCCATCGCTTGCCGGCAGAAGATGCTGTGGCGTTGGAAGACCACCTCACAAGTCAAAGCGGCAAAACCAAAATCTGCGTCCTCCGCCTGCCCCGCATTGCCAATTTCGATGACATCGATCCCTTGCGGTTGGAGCCGGGTGTGACGGTCGAATTCCTGTCGGCTGGCCAGGCTTTGCCGGGCGATTGCAGCCTCGTCATCATACCCGGTTCAAAATCCACCATCGCTGATTTGGCCGCTCTCCGCGCCAACGGTTGGAACGTGGATATCGCCGCCCATGTGCGTAGAGGCGGCAAAGTGTTGGGACTGTGCGGGGGCTATCAAATGTTGGGCCGCATCATTCATGATCCCGATGGCTTGGATAGCGGTGCAGCTTCGGTCACAGGCTTAGGCCTGCTGGATGTTGAAACTACGATGTCGCAAGATAAGACCGTCTCCCCCACCACTGCCAAACACGCTGCATCTGGTGAAATCATTTCGGCTTATGAAATCCACATGGGTCAAACCACAGGGCCTGATTGCGCCAACCCTTTCGGCATCACTGCTTCAGGCCATGAGGGAGCTGTCAAAGGCAACATCATGGGCACCTATCTGCACGGCTGTTTTTCCAGCGATGGCTTTCGCACCGCCTTCATAAAATCATTGGGGGCCAATACGAGTGATTTGGCGTATGAGGATTTGATAGAAACAACCTTGGATGAGTTGGCGCTGCATTTGGAAAAGCATTTGGATGTTGAAGCGATTTTGGGATTGGGATGAACATTTTTAACCCGCCAAAGGGCCTCATCCGTCCGGCTGCGCCGTCCACCTTCTCCATCTACGATGGAGAAGGGACCGATGATATTGCCCCCTCTCCAACAGCGTTGGAGAGGGAGGGGCCCGTCGCGCAAGCGATGGGAGGGTGAGGTCCCTTCATATGCTCCACTTCCCCTCAGCCACCCTCGCCTGCCTCATCGAAAAATACGTGGGTTACCCGCAAGGCCTGTTCAAAACCTTCGGCCATCCCGTGCAATGGATTGGCGCGTTGATCTCTTGGCTTGATGCAAAGCTCAACACCAAGCCAGACGACGAGATTGAAGGTTTAATGCGAGGTGGCGTAGCGCTCCTGCTGCTACTCTCAGCAACAGCATTTCCCGCCTACATGCTGCAAGATATTCTGGGCGGCTTCACCGGTGGCTGGATCATCAATGCCGTCATCGCCACGGCCTTCATCGCTCAAAAATCCATGCGCGATCATGTGGTCGAAGTTGAGCACGCACTTTCATCATCAATCGCCGAAGCCCGCACATCGGTTGCCAAAATCGTGGGCCGCGACACCAAGGATTTGGATGAGTCCGGCGTGACCAAAGCCGCCCTCGAAAGCCTCGCCGAAAACACCGCTGATGGGATTGTCGCTCCGGTGTTTTGGTATGCGCTGCTCGGCTTGCCGGGGCTTGTGGCTTACAAGGCGATTAACACCGCTGACTCGATGATTGGGCATAAATCCGAGCGTCATTTGTTCTTTGGCTTTTGTGCAGCAAAATTAGATGACCTCGTGAACTTACCGGCATCTCGTTTGACCGCACTCTTTTTTGCAGCGGCAGCTGCAATGTCAAATAGAGAAAGCGGACGAAACGCTCTGTTCACCGCTTGGGCTGATGCCGCAAAACACCGTTCACCCAATGCCGGCTGGCCAGAGGCTGCGATGGCAGGCGCTTTGGGTTTACGCTTTGGCGGCCCGCGCAATTACGAAGATGGAGTGGTAGCTTTGCCGTGGATGGGGGATGGTCGTGAACTCATGACCCGCGCCGACATTTCAGCTGGACTTGAAATTTACGACCGTTCGCTTTGGATTATGCTTGGCGTATTGGCGGTGTTGGCAGTGCTCCTTTGAGCACCAGCGGCAAACCCGCCGCGACGAACACCGCATCATCTGCCACAGCCGCAACCCGCTGATTGACGATACCCTGCGCATCGCGGAATTGGCGTCCCAGTTTATTATCAGGCACAACACTGAGGCCAACTTCATTCGACACTAAAACCACATCCGCTGTCATGCGCTGCAACACACCACACAGCGCTGTCGTTGGCCCCTGCCAGTCACGCTCCGCCAAAATCAAATTCGACAGCCAAAGCGTCAGGCAATCCACCAATATAAAACGCCCGGCTTGATCCAGCTCCGCCAGTTTACGTGGCAGGTCGAATTGTTCCTCATGCGTCACCCAACCATTGCCGCGTTGTAACTGATGTTTGGCAATGCGGTCTTTCATTTCATCGTCAAAAGCTTGCGACGTGGCGATGTAATGCTTCGCGCCATGTGCCAAACTTTCAGCCAGCCGCGATTTGCCTGAACGCGCACCACCGAGGATGAAAGTGATGCTCATGACTTTGCCGGTGGAACGCGGGCAATGAAGTGACCGCGCATGGCTTCGGGCCAAAGCTTGAACGGCACCTCGCCAGTTTCAGTTTCGCCATGGGCGTCAAACCATTGCAAGATCGCCTCAGCCTGTGCCCGCGTCGCCGCATGCTTGCCCGTGATGTAAGAAAAACGGGTCGTGTCACGAATAACAACACTACAGCTTTGCGTGCAATTCCACAGGCAAGTCTGCTCCACCACATCCACATCACTGCGCCCTGCGTCAGCCAGAAGCCCGCGCAATTCAGCAATCAAGGTTTGCCCACCCGTGCGGCCGTCATCAGCCAGTTTGCGCCCATCTGGGAAACGGCAGGTGTTGCACAGAACCAGACTACGCATTTTGAAAAATCAGTTTGAACATCATGGCCTTCCATGTAGCTTGCTGTTTCAACTGTCAACGTGACCAAACCGGCATGCCCTATAAACAAATCGCCTTCCTCGCCTCCGAGTCCCCCACTGCCAAACGCGCTCTGACCCGCATGGTAAAACTTTACGGCAATGCCGACATCAAACAAGCCGACATTGTAGTGGCTTTGGGTGGCGATGGCCATATGTTGCAGACCATGCATAAAATGGTGTCATCGGGCGTTCCCATTTACGGCATGAACCGCGGCACCGTTGGCTTCCTCATGAATGATTTTAAGGAAACCAACTTGCAGGATCGGTTAAGTGAAGCTGAACTCACCACCATTCACCCCCTGAAAATGACGGCAATTGATGCAGATGGTAAAAAGCACTTTGGCATTGCTTTCAACGAAGTGTCGTTGCTGCGTCAACGCCACCAAGCCGCAAAAATCGCCATCCACATTGACGGCAAGCAGCGATTAGAGGAATTGATTTGTGACGGCTTGCTGATCGCCACGCCCGTCGGCAGCACCGCCTATAACCTGTCAGCCCACGGCCCCATTTTGCCGATTGGCTCCCCACTGTTGGCATTGACTCCAATCAGCGCATTCCGCCCGCGCCGCTGGCGGGGTGCAATTTTGCCACGCAATGCCAAAGTCACACTCACGATCAATGAAGCTGAAAAGCGCCCGGTTGCGGCAGTCGCTGACCACGTTGAAGTACGCCACGTCATCAGCGTCGAAATTGCTGAAGACAAAAAGAAAATCGTAAAAATGCTCTTCGACCCCGGACACAGCCTGGCCGAGCGCGTGTTGAACGAGCAGTTTAAGTTTTAGACTTCGATCATTCTTGATTGAGCCTTTACCAACCAACCATCATGGCTTGCTACAGGCCACTGCTGTCTGGTTAAATGAAATGATCATCACGTTGAAACTGAAATTCTTCTGTTCGAAAGAAGAAGCGGGCAATAGAGGTTCTGAAAATTGCTTTCTGATTTTTTGAATGTGTCAT
>JAYUQS010000050.1:0-5277 GCA_043756645.1 Hyphomicrobiales bacterium
GCTGAATTCCAGGATGCCGCGCTGGGCCTGACATTGGGTGATCAGATCGACAGTTTGCAATGTCGGTGTCAATGTCGTGCCCGTATCAAAATAGTTGAAGAAATTTGCATGCAAGTGAAATGAATTGATCGGATCAAATTCTGTTACATTCACGAGGTAGATCCGCACAGGCCGCGACTTGTCAATCACAATCGGCACATTCATATAGGCGTGGCCCACCGTATTTGCGGCGTAGACTTCATTGCCACCATCAAAGTTGGTATCAAAGGCATTCATCACCATCATCAGTTCTTGCCAGTTGGCATTTTCTGGCGTGCCCAACAAACGTGATTTTGCGACGGCTTCATGTTCAGGGTGTTTCGCCGGATCGGGGTCGATCACAAACATGCCATACATGCCCTTGTGCATATGCCGTTTCAGCGGCAAGGCATGACAATGGTAGAGATGGCAGCCAAATGGTTTGGCATCAAATTCATAGATGAATTCTTCGCCTGGCCCAACCAACCCCGCCCCAGGCACACCGTCCATGCGCGCCGCGTGAATGCCGTGGAAATGCATGGAATGGGGGTGTGACCCAAAATTCCTGAAGATGATTTTGAGGCGCTCGCCCTCTTTGGCGCGGATGGCTGGACCCGGCACCCGATTGTTGAAAGTCCAGGCAGGAAAGTGGATGCCGGGAGCAATTTCAATTTCTCTATCCAAAGCTTGAATTTCAAAAGTCCGTAACGTCCGTCCGTCTGGCAAGATCGATACTGTTCCGGTGTACCAATCCGTCAACATGGCCGATGGGTCAAAGCCATTGGCTGCATGGTCGACAACGCCAACTGTCATCATATCACCGTGGGCCATGCCAGCCATGGGCGAGGCATAGGGATCTGTGGTCATTGTGGACATATCGTGACCGACGATAACTTTTTCATCCGTAGTTGATTGCGAAAAAGCCCCACGGGCCGCCACAGTTGCCGCACCTCCGGCAGCCGCTATGCCGCCGATCAGCATGGCGCGACGATTGCGGAACTTCCTGTCGTCAGACATTTCTGTGCAGTCCTCTCAAGTTTCCTGAATTTAGCCATTGCTAAACTTTAACTTAGCATTGGCTAAACACTTGTCAATGGTTTAAGCAATTTTGGTATTCAGCTATGCAAAACACTGCCCCTAAATCCAAACTGCAATCTCAGGCGTTCCGCCGCACCAGAGCCGACCACTCGTCGGAACTGGCGGAGGATTATGTCGAGTTGATCGCAGAGCTCATTGACGAAAAAGGCGAGGCCCGTGGCACCGAAGTCGCCCTGCGCCTCGGTGTGGCCAATGCCACTGTCGTTAAGATGTTGAAAAAGTTAATGGATCGTGGATTGGTGACGCAAGAACCCTACCGCGCCATCATGCTGACGGGCGACGGTTGGGCTTTGGCTGAAAATGGCCGCCGCCGCCATGATATTGTCGAAAACTTCCTGTTAACCCTCGGCATATCGGCTGACACAGCCAGACTTGACTCTGAGGGCATCGAACACCACGTAAGTGACGAGACCTTGAAGGCGATGGCGCGTTTCTGTGCCAGAAAGTCTTTTTAGATCGGGGGATTTGAGATGTTGAAATATGTTGTCTTGAGTATTGGTTTGTTGACCGCGCCGGCATTGGCGCAGGAAAGTTTGAATTTCGACCCCGCACAGCTTTGTGCATGGCAGTCTGCCAACAATGGCATGGATGTTGCCGAATGCGCTACGTTGGAAGATGAAGGAAAGGCCGCTGTCGCTGCCTTGGAACCTTCAGTCGATGCCGACCGCAAATCAGTGTGTGAGGCTGAAGCCAAAGGCTTTGCCGGTGACTCAGGCTTTGCTAGTTACACACTTTATGCCGGTTGCTTGAAAGACGGCCCCGGCAGTCTTTAACTCTTCACCATTATAGCCACAAAGAATCCGTCCACATCATGTTGATGTGGCGTGAGCAGCAATGTGTCTTTTGAACCATCGGCTGATTTGGGTGCGGTGCCGCCAATGGTGCGCGCCCATTGTTCGCCATAAGGAACAAGTTTGAAATCCTTGTTCGTAGCCAAAAACAGTTTCACTTGATCGACATTCTCTTCCGGCAGCAGCGAACAGGTAAAATACACCAGTTTTCCACCTTTGCGCACCAGCTTGGCACCATCAGCTAGAACATTACGCTGTTCTGTCAGTCGAACGTCCAAGGTCTTGCGCGTTAATTTCCATTTGATCTCAGGCTTGCGCCGCCATGTGCCGGTGCCGGAACACGGCGCATCCACCACAACACAATCAAAGCTGCCAACGTGCATCGCGGCGGACTGATCAGTCGAAACAACTTCCACACAAGAAGCCCCTGCCCGCATCACCCGCTCGAAAATCGGGCGCAAGCGATGCTTGTCGACATCATGGGCGACGAGACGTCCCTTGTTCTGCATCAAAGCCGCAAGTGCCAAAGTTTTACCGCCAGCACCTGCACAAATATCTGCAACCGCGTCACCGGGTTTCACACCAGTCAGCGCGGCGGCAATTTGCGATGCCGTGTCTTGTACTTCAAAAAGCCCCATACCATGAGCCGGATCAACTTCGACATTGATGTGTTTTTGTTCCGGGCTTGGCGACGCAATGCGCAGCGAGGTATTCACCCACGGGCCGTCAGTAGGACTAAATGTAGAAAGCAGCGCACGCAATTTCAAGCGGTCTGATTTTAAACTGTTGGTGCGAAGATCAATCGGTGCACGCTGGCTCAAAGCATGGCCTTCAGCCGCAGCGGCTTTGCCAAACATATGCTCAAACACCGGTGCCAACCATTCCGGCACATTGGCTGCAACATGCCAAGCCAAACCCGCTGGCACTGAAGCAAGTGACTTAAGCTCATCACCCGTTAAAGCAGCAGGGCCATGTTGGCCATCTGCCAGCGCAGCAATATCTTCGACGCTCTGTCCCCAACCTTGCCGCAGAAGTCCAAACACAATCTGTCGGGCATCATCACCGCCACCTTGCGCCGCCGCTGAAGACCGTTGACGCAAGCTGTCGTAGACCAGCGTGCCAATGGCATGGCGGTCGCTGGAACCAGCAAAGCGATGCGCCTTTCCCCAATCCTTGAGAGCTTCAGCTGCGGGGCGGTGCATTGTCAGCACCTCGTTCAAAACCTCTATTGCCGCTTGAACGCGGCCCGCAAATTTCATTGATTATCCTAACACAAAAAGTTTGATGCCGAACCACGTCCACATCAAAACCAAAACCCAAAAACCAAACAGGAATATCCGCATCCGCGTCGGCACATCGTTTTCACCGGTGTGAACAATCGAGTGGGCAATACGCGTGAGCAGGAACATCCAAGACAAGCCAACAAAAATCATATCAACCAAGTTCAGCGCGACTATCAATCCGGCGGCACCGTACCACAACATCGGTGTATCAAACTGATTGTCAAAATTATTACCAAGCTGTCGCACTTTGCGCGGCCATGCGCTGGAATCGGTAGAAATCTCGTTAAGTTTTGCAGTACCATCGCGCACCGCACTTATCCGCGCACGCAGCGACCGCGAACCGACCCACAGCACCAAAACCACATGCAGGAACAGTGGTAGTAAAAACAGCTTCGTCGTCATATTCACCTCCCCCAGACCGCACTAAATCCACTCAATTTACCCGCTGATAATTGGGGGCTTCTCTTGTCACCATAACGTCATGTGCATGGCTCTCGCGCAATCCCGCATTTGTGATGCGCACAAACTGGGCTTTCGACTGCAAATCACTCAGCGTCGCAGCCCCCACATAGCCCATCGAGGCCCGAAGTCCACCCACGAGTTGGTGTAAGACCTGACCAACAGGGCCTTTATAGGGCACTTGGCCTTCAATACCTTCCGGCACCAATTTCAAAGAATTTCCAACATCTTGCTGGAAGTATCGGTCAGCCGACCCGCGCGCCATCGCTCCAATGGAGCCCATGCCGCGATAAGATTTATAACTCCGGCCTTGGTACAAAAACACTTCGCCGGGGCTTTCATCCGTGCCTGCAAGCAACGAACCAATCATCACCACACCAGCCCCTGCCGCCAAGGCCTTGGCCAAATCACCAGACAACTTAATACCGCCATCGGCGATGATTGGCACACCTGACTTCATGCCTTCTTCCGCGCATTCCAAAATGGCGGAAAATTGCGGAACACCCACACCTGCAACCACCCGCGTGGTGCAAATGGAACCGGGACCAATGCCCACTTTCACTGCATCAGCGCCGGCATCAATCAAGGCCCGCACACCTTCAGCAGTGGCAACATTACCGCCGATGATTTGCACCTTGTTCGACATTTTCTTGACCAGCGTGACTTGCGCCAGGACATTGGCAGAATGTCCATGCGCTGTATCAACAATGATGACGTCAACGCCGGCATCAATCAGCCGTTCAGCACGCTCAATGCCATTGGCACCAATGCCCGTCGCAGCAGCGACAAGCAGGCGCTCTTTGTCATCTTTCGCCGCCCATGGGTGATCAGCAGCTTTCTCCATGTCGTTGACTGTTACCAGGCCAACGCAATGCCCATCGGCATCGACGACCAGCAATTTTTCAATGCGATGTTTATGAAGCAATCTCTTCGCCTCAGTGCGATCCACGCCTTCCGAAACAGTGACCATTTTACGCGTCATCAGATCAGCAACTTTTGAGTTCATGTCAGTGGCAAAGCGCACATCACGATTGGTGATAATGCCCTCAAGCTTGCCCTTATCATCAACAACCGGAATGCCGGAAATGCGATGGCGCTCTTTCAACGTCATCAATTCGCCCAATGTGGCATCGGGTGAAATCGTGATGGGGTTGACCACCATTCCTGATTCAAATCGCTTCACCTGCCGCACATGTGCGGCCTGGGTTTCAGGATCGAGGTTTTTGTGGATAACGCCAAGCCCCCCCGCTTGCGCCATGGCAATCGCCATCGGCGCTTCCGTCACCGTGTCCATGGCGGCTGACATCACCGGAATGGCAAGCTCAATGGATTTGGTGAGTTTGGTTTTGGTTGAGACTTCAGTTGGCAAAACCGATGATGCACCGGGCTTCATCAACACATCGTCGAAGGCCAAATATTCTGGGAATGTGCGGGGCATCATGTCAACCTTGTAAAGTCGCTTGTAGGATTCAGGGAGTTGACGGCTGCCCTTAACAAGATGAAGCAGCGGGAGCAAGCGGCGAATTCTGAATACGGGTTCGCCCAAGTTCACACGGAACCCCGGTGGTCTGGTAGACTCTTCCGCAATCGCAAGCGATTGCTGGGAGACGCGGGGAAACCCTTCGCGG
>JAYUQS010000051.1:0-15379 GCA_043756645.1 Hyphomicrobiales bacterium
CACCCCGCTTTAGTTATAAATGAAAACGGCGCTTCTCCGATTGTGTTGATCTGCGAACACGCTTCCAATCGTCTGCCAAAGTCTTTGGGTACCTTGGGCTTGAGTGACGACGATTTGCAGCGTCACATCGCCTATGACATCGGCGCTGAGGGCACGTCGCGCATTTTGTCCAAACTGCTCGATGCGCCGTTGATCATGCAACGCTATTCAAGGCTAGCCTATGATTGCAATCGCCCGCCAGAGTCTGAAGGGGCTATGCCAGAGATGAGCGAAATCTTTGAGATCCCCGGCAATAGAAATCTGCTGCCCTCGGCGCGATTGGCGCGGACTCAGCAAATCTATCGGCCTTTCCACCGCAGTGTTGAAGACTTTCTGGACAAACGCGCTTCGGAAAAACGCCAAACCATTGTCGTTACAATGCACTCCTTTACGGCTGTCTACAAAGGTAAACCCCGCGACTTTGATGTGGGCTTTTTGTTTGATCGCGATACATGGCTTGCCAATTTTCTGATCAAAGCCTTTCCATCAGACAAGGCCCGCCTGAACGAGCCCTACGGCCCAAAGGATGGCGTGATGCACACAACCAGCTTACATGCGGCCCCACGCGGCCTCAAACATGTGATGATCGAAATTCGCAATGACCTCATTGCCAACCACGCCGGCCAAAACACCTGGGCGAATAATCTCACAGTTCCCTTGGCACAGGCTGCAAATATTCTTGGAGGACACAATGACGACAGGCATGCTCACGCTCGCTGAACTGAAAAAAGAAGTTGCGGCAGGATCAATTGATACTGTGGTTGCGGCCATGGTGGATTTGCAAGGCCGCTTGATCGGCAAGCGCTTTCACGCCGAGTTTTTTGTCAATGGCGGCTATGAGGAAACCCATGGCTGCAATTATTTGCTGGGTGTTGACATCGAAATGGAACCGGTGCCGGGTTACAAGGCAACATCATGGGAAAAAGGCTATGGCGACTTTGTGCTGAAGCCTGATATGGCTACTTTGCGCCGCACACCTTGGCTGGAGAAGACGGCTTTGGTGTTGTGTGATGTGCTCGATCACCACAGCCATGAAGACGTGCCACATTCTCCACGCGCGATTTTGAAAAAGCAATTGAAACGCTTGGACGACATGAAGCTGAAGGCTTACTTCGCCTCCGAGCTTGAGTTCTTCCTGTTTGATGATGACTTCGAAACCTGCCATCGCAAAGGCTATCGCGATATGAAAACGGCGGGTTACTACATTGAAGATTATCACATCCTGCAAACCACAAAGGAAGAGGTCTATATGCGGGCACTCCGCAACGGCCTCAACAACGCAGGCATTCCCGTTGAAAATTCAAAAGGTGAGTGGGGTCCAGGCCAAGAGGAAATCAACGTTCGCTATTCCGATGCACTGACCATGGCTGACAATCACGCCATCATCAAAAATGGTGCGAAAGAAATTGCCTATGGCATCGGCAAGGCCATCACCTTCATGGCGAAGTGGGACTATGGCATGGCGGGCAATTCCTCGCACATCCACCAGTCACTGTGGTCAGCTGATGGCAAGACCCCGCATTTCTTCGACAAGGAAAATGGCATGCATGGCATGTCTAAAATGATGCAGCATTATCTTGCAGGGCAACTGACCTACGCCCGCGAACTCACCTATTTTCTCGCGCCCTACATCAACTCTTACAAGCGCTTCATGGCGGGCACCTTTGCGCCCACGAAAGCCGTGTGGAGTTTTGACAACCGCACAGCTGGCTTCCGCCTTTGTGGTGCTGATACAAAGGCCATTCGCGTCGAATGCCGCATTGGCGGCGCTGACCTTAATCCATACCTCGCATTCGCTGCTCTGCTGGCCGCAGGGCTTGAAGGCATCGACAAAAAAATGGAATTAGAACAGGTGTTTACGGGAGATGCTTATTCTACAGCTCAACAGCTGCGTGAGATCCCTAAAACCTTACGTGAAGGACTTGAGCTTTTGGATAATTCCAAATTCCTGCGCAAAGCCTTGGGCGACGATGTGATTGATCACTATGTTCACACCGGCAAGTGGGAACAATTTGAACACGACCGTCGCATTACAGATTTGGAATTGAAGCGCGGCTTTGAACGGTATTGAGTAGTCCTTCCTTTTCCCTCCCCCTTGTGGGGAGGGTTAGGGTGGGGGTCGCTCCGGCTTATGAAAATTAAACGAGATCAATTCTGAAAGACCATCCGACCCCCACCCCGACCCACCCCACAAGGGGGAGGGAGAAGTTTAGGAAAAACCCCATGATCCCCAACCGCAACATCAATTATCCCAACCCGATTAAATTCGGCAATGGCCGTATCAAGGAATTGCCGGAGTTTTGCAAAGCTGTCGGCATGAAGAAGCCACTCTTTGTCACTGATCGCGGCCTTGCTGGCTCTGACATGGTGAAAGACATTCTTGCCAACTTGAAGTCCTCAGGACTTCCAGTGGCGATGTTCGCAGATGTACGCCCCAATCCTTCAGAAGAAAATGTTCTCGAAGGCTGCAAAGTGTTCCGCGATGGTGGTCATGATGGCGTGATTTGTTTTGGTGGCGGCTCTGGCCTCGACACTGGCAAAATGATCGCGTTGATGCACGGTCAAAACATTTCGATCTTCGATTTGGAAGATGTGGATGATTGGTGGACGCGTGCGGATGCTTCAAAAATTGCACCAACGATTTGCATTCCCACAACGGCGGGCACAGGCTCAGAAGTGGGTCGTGCAGGTGTGATCACGCACCCTGTGACTCACGAAAAGAAGATCATTTTCCATCCTGCCATCATGCCGAAGATCGCGATTTTGGATGCTGAGTTGACGGTGGGCTTGCCTGCGAAGTTAACCGCTGCCACCGGCTTTGATGCTTTTGCCCATTGCCTCGAAAGCTATTGCTGCCCGAACTATCATCCCTTGTCAGACGGAGTTGCGTTGGAAGGCATGCGCTTGATCAAGGAAAATCTGGCCAAGGCGGTGAAGAAGCCGAAGGACTTGGATGCGCGGGGCAATATGCTTATGGCTTCTGCCATGGGGGCCACAGCGTTCCAAAAAGGCATGGGCGCTATTCATGCGCTGTCGCATCCTTTCGGTGGTTTGTATGACGCTCACCACGGCATGCTCAACGGCATCATCATGCCTTATGTGTTGAAAGCCAATCGCAAGAAAATCGAAACCAAAATCGAACGCGCTGCCGCGTATCTCGGTATCAAGGGTGGCTTCAACGGCTTCCTCAAATTCGTGCTGGCGCTGCGCAAAGAGTGCGGCATTCCCCATGCGTTGAAAGACATTGGCATTGATACCAAACGATTGGACGAAGTGGCAGAAACCGCCAAGCGCGATCCGAACGACAGCGGCAATCCGGTGGTGTTGTCGGTGAAGCAATACAAGGCGCTGGCGAAGAGGTGCGTGACGGGGGATTTGTGAGAGTGCGTTTGACTTGAAGAAGGGACCTCATCCGTCGCTTCGCGCCAGCTTCTCCACACGTGGAGAAGCGACAACATATTTATGTCCCTTCTCCATTGAAAATGGAGAAGGTGGATTGCGCGAAGCGCAAGACGGATGAGGTCCTTTGGACGTTAGAGTTTCTTCAGCCCCGCTTCAATCTGCGCGCGCTTACTTTCCAGAAATGGAGGGAGGGACAAGGTTTCGCCCAGCGTGTCCATGGATTCATCGGCAGCAAAGCCTGGTGCGTCAGTGGCGATTTCGAAGAGGATGCCATTTGGTTCGCGGAAGTAGAGACTTTTGAACCAGAAACGATCAACAGGTCCGGAGTTTGGTACGCGGAGTTCTTTCAGGCGGTTGGCCCAGGCCGAATAGTCAGCATGCGGAATATTAAAGGCGACATGATGCACGCTGCCTGAACCTTGTTGGGCAGGTGGCAAAAGCGGTTCGACTTTCACATGCAATTCTGACACGGGGCCTGCTGCGTTCATTTTATAGGCGTGAAGACCGTCGTCGTTTTTCAACAGCGTCATGCCCATCACCTTGGTGAGAACAGCATCGGTGCCTGCAATATCAGGCACGCTTAACGTAATGGGGCCTAAGCCGTGGATTTGATGTTCGGCAGGCACTGAGCTTTTGTCCCAGATAGCAAAGCCGGTATCGCTTTCATCTTGTACCAGGCACAGGCGTTGGCCTTCGAAATCTTCGAAATCCATGGTCAGGCGGCCCAAGCGGTTTATGGGGTCTTTGAACTTCACATCATGCTGGCGGAAGTGGTCGGCCCACCACGCGAATGCGTTTTCGCCTTTGATGCGAAGGCCGGTGCGCACAACTGAATTACTACCGCGCCGTTCAGGGCCGGTGGGCCAATCGAAAAACGTGATGTCGGTGCCGGGGTTGCCTTGGCCATCGGCATAGAACAGGTGATAGGCGCTGACGTCGTCTTGGTTGACGGTTTTTTTGACGAGGCGCAGGCCCAACACTTGCGTATAAAAGCGATGGTTGCGCGGTGCGTCGGCTGTAACGGCGGTGAGGTGGTGAAAACCTTTGAGTTGCATTATCTGATCCTTGTTTGAGGATCAGATAAGCCCTCACTCAGATTTCTTCAACACCTTCCGGCTGGCCCATCACAAAACCTGTGCCATCCAAGTTGTAAATGTCCGGGCGGAAATTGACGCGGCCGTCTTCGGTGGCCCAAGCCGTAAGATACATAAAGCGCACATCGATTTTGGAGCGCACAGCCACGGGGTGGGTTTGTTCTGACGCCGTGATCATTTCAAATTGGGCTTCATCAAAGCCATCCTGGCCTGCCAAAATCCAGTCAATAAACATGCGCACATTGTCGACGCGCACACAGCCTGAGCTTTCAAAACGCGAATTGCTTTGGAAAATTTCGCGGTGCGGCGTGTCGTGCATATAGACCATGAACTTGTTGGCGAAGTTTACTTTCACCGTGGCCAATGAATTATGTGCGCCAGGCTCCTGACGGAAGTGATAACGCTCTGGCGGTGTGTTTTCCCAATCAACACTTGAAGGCTCAATTTCAGGGCCGCCCACGCCGTCAAATACACGCATGTGCATTTGATCGAGGTAGTTGGGGTCTTTCAGATATTTTGGAATGATGTCTTTGGCCACGATGGAGGCGGGTGCATTCCAATAGGGATTGAAGGTCACATCGGTGACTTTGCTGACCAGAGTCGGGGTGGGGCGGGAGACGCGGCCAACGATGACATTGTGGCGGGCATATACCACGCCGTTGACCACGGTTTCCAATTGCACAGAGGGAATGTTGACGAGAATATTGCGCTGGGCCAGATTCTCGGAATAGGTCGCAACGCGAACCTGGTTTTCCTGCAGTTGGAACAAGCGGTGAGTTGCCGCCACATCCATTTCCTGGCGGGTGCGACTGTCAACTTTACCCGAGGGCGCAATGCCGTGGTTGATTTGGAAAGAGCGGACGGCACCGATCAATTGACCATCATAAAGCTCAGGCTTGGGAACCGAAAGGGCGTCAATGTCAAGATAGCCTTCGCGCACAAGGCGTTCACGCAGCGTCACAACCTGCGGGCCTTTGGCGGCTTTTTCGAGCTTGCCTTTGGTTGGTAATTTTCGCCATCCGCCGCCGGCCACAATTTCCTCATACATGGAAATGGCGCCTTGCATGGCTTCGGACGAGCCTGCGGTGATCATGGCGGCTTCATTCTGCTCGCTGATAACGCCTGTCCGCGTGGCCAGTTTTCCGGAGAGATTAACTCTTGGGCCTAAGGCCGCAACAGAAGCAGTTTGCTGGGCTTGTGCCAGTGCTGGCACGGCCATAACGGTTGCAACACAGGAAAGCATGAAGGCGCGGCGCGATAAGTGATTGGGCACAATGGGGACTCGAACAAAATTGAAATTGCAGAATCGCTTGTTGCGGTAAACGTGGACTTAAGAGGAAGAAGATTTTGCATTGCCAAAACAGTTATATTTGGGGCAAACTGTGGAGCAGGGGCAAATCACGTCGAAAATTGCGTTGATTTGAGGGGGATTACCATGCACCAGAAATTTCTTGGACTTTTACTTGTTGCGCTTATGTCGTCCAGTACTGCGGCGATAGCTGGTGGCTTTGCCATCCGCGAGCAATCGACCATCGGGCAGGGCCTGTCTTTTGCCGGTGTGGCGGCAGGTGGGGGTGGCTTGTCGTCGTTGTTTTGGAATCCGGCGATTTCATCACAGTATAACAAGTTTGGATTTATCTCTGAAAATAATGCGGCTTTGATTGCACCTTATTCCAAATCAGACTTGGGCAGCGGCAATATCGGGAAATTGGCTGTGGTGCCTGCCGGTTATTTTTCTTATGGCCTGACAAACAAAATCACGATTGCAACCTCAGTGAATGCACCTGTTGGTTTGACCACTGACGGACGTGATGGCTGGGTTGGTTCGCCATTGGGTGACAAGTCAGCCGTCAAAACCTATAATTTCAATCCGACTGCTTCTTACAAATTCAGCGATATGTTGTCTGTGGGTTTTGGTGCTCAAATTGAGTACATGGATGTTGAATTGACCAATCGTACGACGCCGGGCGGTGTTCAGTCTTTTGGCGCGGAGGGTCGTGATTTTGGATTTGGTTTAACAGCGGGCCTGTTGTTCAAGCCAACTGGGACAACTGATATCGGCATCGGTTTTCGCTCGTCGGTTTCTCACAACTAGGCGGGTGATGCTGTTATTGGGCCTGCCAACCCGGATATTCACGCAAAATTCAAAAGCCCGGAAACAGTCACGCTCGGCGTACGTCAGCAAGTCTCAGAGCAATTGACACTTTTGGGTGGTGTGGAATGGGCGAATTGGAGCCGGTTCAAGGAATTGCGCATAACAAACGATGCATCGGGTGCTACAATCGCGTTGACGCCACAGGACTGGAACGACAGTTGGTATTTTTCCTTGGGTGCTGAATATGCCTACAATGATGCTCTGACTTTGCGTACTGGTGTGGCTTATGAAAAGTCACCTGTACCTGATGCAACGCGTTCGGTACGTACTCCCGACAATGACCGCTATTGGTTGTCCGTCGGTGCCAGCTACAAGTTCTCCGAAAAAATGACAGCCAATTTCGCCTATACTCACGTCTTCATGGAAGATGGTGACGTTGCTGCGTTGAACACAACCTTCAAGCAGCACCTTGATATCGTGTCGGTAGGTTTGACGCGGGATTGGTAGGACTAAGCTGCCGAAATTTCACCTATTGAAACGTCTGGCATGTCCTCAGCGCGGCGGCGGATGATGACGATGCGGGGGTTGTCAGTGTTTTGGAATGTCGGTGTTGGCAGTTCAGAGCTTGGCATTTCTGGTTGTTGAATCGCTATCGGAGCGGCTGCATTTTCTGCTGATGCGACTGTTAGCGTTGGTTCTGCTTCAACCGGGGCTACTGCACTTGTTTTGCGAATGACCAATTTGGCACCTGTTGCGACCGGCTCTTCTTTGATTGGAGCGACGGGCTTTGCTATTTCAGTAACGGTTGGCTGGGGCAATACAGTTTCAGCAACCGGTGCCGCAGCAGCTTCGACCAAAACCGGCTTTGATGCGGCGGGGCGCTCAAAAAGATTTGCATCAGCGACGAAGAATTTTGCACCTTTGTCATCACTTGGTTGCGTTGAAATGGTGCGATCAATTTCATCGACCAGTTGGAGTGTGCGCACAATTCCGGCACTCTGATCACCCGATTGAGGAACGGCTTTGCGGGCCATTTCAGCCAGTTCGGCAAACAGGCGACCTTCTTTTGACATGGCGTCTTTGCCAAGGCCGAGCTTGAACAGATCGTTTCGGGCATTGGAAATGGCACTTCGTACTTTGGCCAAGTCATCCGGGCTGGACGCCTGTGGCCCCAGTGTTTCCATGCGGTTTTCCAGTTTGGAAATTGCAGAGAGGATGGATTGGGTGTCACGTTTTTGGATGCGTGATTCATATTCCTGCAGGAACCAGCGCCCACGTTTGGAATCCTGTACGGCTTCCAAGAGATCATTAAACGTCAACCGGGTTTCGGCCAATTCCACATTCGACATACGCAACTCCACACACACAAACGCGGCTCACCAAAGGACGCATGGCTCGCCTGCATCCATAATCGTACAAAGTGGTGAATCTTTCGTTTAGACGGCACAGCATGACGGCTCGAATTTTCAGTATTCGTATTTCCATTGCCTATGCCCTGATGATGATGGGGTCGGGAGTACAACTGCCGTTTTTGCCGTTGTGGCTGAAATCCAAGGGCATCGACAATGCCGGGATCGCCATGATTGTGGCAGGTATGATGGCGGTTCGTATTGTCGGGGCGCCATTGTTTTCCTGGATGGCTGATCATTTCGGCAATCGCCGTCTGGTTTTACAATTGTGCGCCGGGTTTGCATTTGCAGCCTATTTGTTGCTGGCGATCAGCAATGGCTTTGGGCCGATTACCACGGTTGCCTTGATTGCGGCTTTTATGTTTGCGCCGGTGTTTCCGCTGACGGAAGGCTTCAGCGTGGATGGGGCGGCGGCGCATGGGCTGGACTATGGACGCTTGCGGTTGTGGGCGTCTTTAAGTTTTTTGGTGGGCAGTTTGGTGTCGGGCGCGTTGCTGACCGTGCTTGATCCCCTGTCAACCGCGTGGCTGATTGCGGGTGCGCAGGGTTTGGCGTTTTTGGCGACCTTGCTTTTGCCTGATGAGCCTGAAAGCTTGAAGAGCGAGGAACCTGCCGACGAAATGTTGAGTGGTGCGCGGGAACTTTTCTTTGCCTCAAGCTTTCCGCTTTTGTTGATTGTTGCAGGTTTAGGCCAAGCCAGCCACGGCATGCTCTATACTGCCAGCTCTCTGCATTGGACGTTTCTCGGATTTAATTCGTTCGATATTGGCTTGTTGTGGACGGTTGCTGTTTCGATGGAGGTGGTGCTGTTGGCCTATTCAAACGCCTTGCTGAATAAGTTTGGCCCCTCGCGGTTGCTGTTGATTGGTCTTGCGGGAGGTGTTTTGCGTTGGGTAATCATGGCCAGTTTCACGAGCTATGCGATGATGTTGGCGGCGCAATCTCTGCATATGTTATCATTTGCGGCGGCGCATCTGGGTGCCATGCACTTCATCCGCATCATGGCACCGCTGCATATTCGCAATCGGGCGCAAGGTCTGTATTCGGCTTTGTCAGGTGGAATTTTAATGTCGTCGACGGCTTGGTTGTCGGGGTGGTTGTATCAAGATTTTGGCGGCCGCGCCTATTATGCCATGGGGCTGGTTTCATTGGTGGCGTTTGTGGCGGCCTTGGCCCTGGTGCGCCTTAACCCCAGAGTGCGCGCGGCGGGGGCAGCATAGAGCTGCCGTCATAAGTGATGGCGGGTTTGCGGTCATTCGCCAACAAAAGCGGGCCATCCAAATCCACATAATCTGCTTTTTGCGCCACGACAAAAGCAGGGGCCATGGCCAGCGATGTGGCGAGCATACAGCCCACCATGACTTTGAAGCCTTCAGCGCGGGCGGCTTCGGCCATGGCGAGTGCCGGAGTCAAGCCACCGGTTTTATCGAGCTTGATGTTGACGGCGTCGTATTTGCCTTTGAGGCTGTTCAGGCTCTCGAGGCCATGAGCTGATTCATCAGCACAGATGATGGTGTTGCGTTTGAGACCACGCAGGGCTTCGTCGTTGGCGGCGGGCAGGGGCTGTTCTACCAGTTCGACATTGTAGCGTTCACAGGCAGCCAACATTGCAGGCAGAATGTCAGGGCCCCATCCTTCATTGGCATCGACAATCAGCCGTGCATGTGGGACAGCAGCGCGGATGGCGGAGAGCCGTTGTTCATCGCCTTCGCGCCCGAGTTTGAGTTTGAGGAGATCGCGGCCTGTTGCAGCTTTGGCGGCAGCGGCCATGGCTTCGGGCGTGTCGAGGCTTAAGGTATAAGCGGTGGTCAAGGCTTTGGGCGCGGGCAAGCCAGCTGTTTCAAAAGCTGAGATATTGGTTTCTTTGCAGCGCAAATCCCAAAGGGCGCAGTCGAGCGCGTTGCGGGCGGCGTGGGGAAGAGTTGTAATGTCGAATGTATTAATGTCTATTGCATTCAGCGCCGCCAAAACTTGCGGCACTGTTTCGTTGTATCTGGCATAGGGCACGCATTCGCCCCAGCCCGTGAAGCCGTTCTGCTGTAGCTTCACCACCACAACGTCGGCAGCGGTTTTGCTGCCCCGGGCGATGGTGAAAGTGCCGGCGATGGGCCAGCTTTCAGCGTAACATTCAAACTGCATCAGCGTTCAGGCAAGCGCCCTGCGGCTTCAGCCAGCAACATGTAAACTTCGCCTGACTGGGAGGTCAGCACGGCATCCATGGTATTGGCACCCCCCGGCACATCAGCAAGGGTATCCAACAGTTTTTCAAACAGGCGGATATAGGCTGTGACGCGGCTCTTCAGCAAACGTTCCTCGCGGTAACGACCGGTCAAGCTCGCAACGGCGCGCTTTGAACGCGCATCGTGCAGGCGCTGGGTGTAGACACCCTTATCGCCAGCAACATAACGCTTTTCCAAATCACGGGGCAGACCGTCGTCCAAGGCTTCAACCACTTCACGCGAGGCTGCATGCAGCTTCGAGGTATAGGCGGTGATTTCTTTGGCGACGTGTGAGGGGATTTCCTCACGTAGTGGTTCTTCGCGGCGGCGGACTGCAGGCTTGGCCGCCGTCACAGCCAGTGCTTTCACACTTGCTGCAATCTGGGCCATGGTGCCTTCAACGCCATTGTTCCGCTCCGTTACTGCTTTCGGGGCGCTGGTCGTTCCGACGGGAGCGGAGAACGAGGCACCCTCAGATTTTCCCGGCGTGGACCCTCGCGGTGTAATGTAACCCGGACCTGAGAAGTCCATCGCGCCTGATTGACGGCGCACCACATCGGACAGTGCATTGAGAGCGGCAATCTGGTCGGCCACAACTTTGCGCATGGCGTCGGCATTATTGCGGGTTTCTTCCGGCAGATCGATGACAGCGCGTTTCAATTCACCACGGGCGGAGTCGATGTCTTTCACAACCTGTTGTGCAGTGATGCGCATGTCTTGTGCGGTTTGCTGGAAGTCGCTTGCGGTTGAAGACAGCATTTCATTCATGCTGGCCAGAGCACGCTCATGTTGTTCACGCAGCACGCGGGCGGCTTGATTAACTTGAGCAGAAGACGAGCCTTCGAGTTTCTTCAACTCATCTTCCAACCGCAACAGCGACTGGGTCGTCTGATCAGAAACAATGCGGCTGATATCGCGCGAGCGGGTTTCTGCTGCATTCAACGACTCCTCGATCATGTTCATATAGCTGGTCATGACGCTGTCCACTTCCTTGGCGCGGGTGGAGGCGTCGTTGACAAGTGCATCCAGTGCATCACGGCGGCTGGTCAACATGAGTTCCATTTCGCTGTTGAACTTGTCAACGGAACGGTCAACCAGACTGGTCACATCATCCAAACGTTCAGACAGTCGCGTACCTGTGACTTCCAACTTGCCTGCTAGCTGCAAGGAAATGCCTTCCAGCTTTTCATCCATTTCACCGGCAGCTGTTGCCACCTGGTCAGCGAAGTAGGTGTTGGCATTTTGGATGTGGCCTGCAAATTTCTGGGTCACCTCATCCATGGTGCGGCTGGATTTTGATACTGTCGCTTCAACTTGATCAGCAAAGCCTGCTGTGGTTGTTTCCAGACTATCCGCATAGCTTGCTGAGCTGGTTTTGAGTGTTTCAGCATAACGGGACTGCACGTTGCCCAGTGCATTTGCCGATGCTGCTGTGGCGTTGACCAATTGATCAGCAAAGAAGGTGTTTGCTCCTTCAACCGCAGTTGAGAAGACCCGTTGTGCTTCGGCCAAATTGCGCGACGAGATGGAGGAGGTGTCGTTGAATTCCAGCGCAGCCTTGTCGATGCGGTCGACCAACAAGCCGGTTTCCTGTTCGAAACGGCCGGTGATCTGCAGTGTGGTTTGGCCCAAGCCTTCGGAGAAGGCGTCTTGCACGCGGTCGATGCCGGATTCGAAATTCGATTGGGCGCGACCGAGATTGGTTTGAATCTCGTTCGAGACTGTATCGAGAGCTTGAACGAAGGTGTTGCCGGTTGAGTTCAAGCGTGACGACACATCGGTCGTGACGTTTTCCAAATGCGTTGTTGCAATGTCGAGGCGTTCGCCCAAATCGCGGGCGGTGACGGCCAATTGTTCTGTCATCCGGTCAGTGTTGGAATTGAAGAGTCCGGTCAAGTCAGTGGTGGCCTGTTCCAGCTGTGTACCAATGCGGGTTTCGGTTTGGTCGAGCAAGTTGCCGAGCGTTGACGATGACACATCAAGTTGGCGTGTCAGTTTGTCGGTCACATCAACAACACGGCCGGTGACGGAACCTGCTGTGAGATCGATGGTTTCGTTGACGCGGAGCGCAATCGATTCCATCTGATCGGCGATGTGCGATGAGGTGGTTTCCAAACGATTGAAGAGTTGCGTTGATGTGCTTTGCAGGTCAGCGGTGACGGAGCCCGACGTGGTTTCGAGGGCATGCAACATTTGATCGCGGGCAGAGCCCAGTTTTTGATCGAAGTCGCCGGAGATCGTCAGAATACGTTCAGTGACAGCACCCGTCGAAGTTTCAATGCTATGCGCAACGGCAAGACCAGAGTCCTGCATCTGGCGAGTTACAATGTCCGAGGTTTCTTTGATATGGGCAGCAATTGTGCCGCTGGTGGAGACCAGCAACTCGTTCACATTTGAGCCCGAGGACTGCATTTGATTGACAACAAGGCTGGCACTTTCGGCCACGCGTTGGCCAACACTGTCGGCAGCATTTTCCAAGGTGGATGCGGCCACATGGAATTTCTCCATGGCGCGGTTATAGGCGGTGTCATAGGTGGCGGTAATCGCATCCGAGGTGTTGCGGATGGTGTCTGTGACCGACGATGAATATTGGCCGAGGTCCGAAGACAACGCATTGGCCGCCTGGGCGATACGGTCGGTATATTCGGTGCCGCCGGTTTGCAGATTAAGCAACATGTTGCGCGAGGTGACATCGAAGTTCGCTATAATTTGTGAAGCAGATTCTTCGATTTTCGACGTGTAGTTTGCTGTTGTTGCGTTGACAGTGTCTGCCACAACATCGGCATGTTTACCGATCTGGCTGGTCAACATATTGGTTGCTTGTTCGATGCGGCCCACCGCACCGGAGCTTGTTGCATCGAGATTGCCCAACAAGGATCCCGCAGCTTTATCAATACGGCCTACAACTTCAGCACCTTGTGTACTGAGGCCGGTGAGAAGTCCGGACGCTGCCTGATTAATACGGCTTGCGACATCATTGCCCGAGGCATTCAGGCCGCCCAACAAGCTGGTGCTGCTTTGGTCGATGCGCGAAACGATGTCGCTGCCGGTTGTTGTGAGACCACCGAGGAGACTGCTGCTGCTTTGCTCAATGCGACCCAGCACATCTGTGCCGGTGGAATTGAGACCATCCAACAATCCGGTGGCGGCGTTTTCAAAGCGACCGGTCAAATCGCTGCCGGTGGAGTTCAATCCACTCAATAAGTTGAGCGATGATTTTTCAATGCCGGACAAAATCTGATTACCGGATTGGTCGATGCGTTGCGTATAGGCTTCGGTGTTCACCACCATCGCATTGGTGACGATATCAACCTGCTGGTTGAGATGGCTGGTCAATTCCGAAGAGGCTTGACCGATGCGGCCTGCAAATTCTGCACCTGAGGTATTGAGCTGGCTGAAGAAATGATTGCCGGATTGATCAAGGCCCGCCAGCATTTGTGTGCCGGCAAGTTCGATGCGTTGCGACAGGCTTTCAGTCGCGTTGTTGAAATTGCCCGAGATTTGGCTTGAGGCTTGATCGACATATTGCGTGAGGTCGGTGCGGGCCTGGCCCACTTTGCCGACGAAATCGCCCACGATGCTTTCGAGACCTTGCGTGACATAACCGCGGCTGTCTTCAATGCGCTGTGCGGTTTCAACACCTGAACGTTCTATCAAGCCAGCAATTTCAGATGAGGTTGCTTTGAGGTGATAAGTGATGTTGTCGCCAACTGTTGTGACAGTGTGAGACAACTCACCTGCGGCGTTGCGAATGTCTGCGGCTGATGATGTGCTGAGGCGGGCGATGGTATTGCCCACTTCATGATTGGCTGATGTGAGTTGATCCGCACTTTGACGCAGCAAGGCCACCAAATTGGTTTCCATGCCTTTGACTTCGCCACCGAATTTGGAGGACTCCTTCGACAGTGTGGAAGCGGCACCGTTCAGGGCCTGCACATATTCCTGCAATTGACCGGAGAAGCCTTGGAAGTCTCCGAGCAGGCTGTTGGACAGGCGTTCAAATTGCTGGCTGTGGCCGCCAATTTCACTGCCGGCAATAGCGGCGCGGGCTGATACGTCATCAATGGTGCGGGCCAGTTCATCGGATGATTGCTTAAGACCGTTTTCCAAGCGATCAAAGGTGGTCAGCGCCATGCTGATGACCTGATTCAAATTGTTGGTGTTGCTTTCCAAACGCGTCAACAAAGGTGCAGCTTCACCACCCACAACCAGACTGGTTTGTTGAAGTGCCACGCGCTGGCTCTCAAGGCCGGACACAAGACCACGGATGCGGTCTTCATTGGCACCAAAGGCGCGCTCCACGGCCGACATTTCCTTGTGGACGATTTCTTCGAGGGCTGAGGCGCGTTGGTAAGCGTGTTCAACACCACCCACCAGAAGATCAACTTCGTTGCGCACGGCTTGGGCAATGGACGTTAAATTTTCAGAAGCAATGTCTTGCGGGCGCACAAGGCGCAAGGCTGAGTGCATCAACACTTCGGAGACTTGGCGCAACTGCGACGCGCGCCAGAGAAAATAGGCCATGACCCAGATCAAAGCAATCGGGACGATGAGTAAGGATACCGCCTGCATGGCTTCTGCCATGCTTGGAGCTTGATTATCCGGTGGATAGAAAATGGCGTTGGAGTTAAACAGCATCCAACCGAACATCCACACCAGTGACAGTGCAAAGGCACCGTAATAAACGGCATAAGACGGTGGGCGGCGCAGCTTGGCCAACATCATGGCGGTGCCGGGGTCATTTTCATTGGCAGGGCGGGTGCGCAAAGGTTGCCGGTCTGCGGTGCTGGTTTCAGCTGCCGCAGTCAGGGCTTGGCGATTCCGGTCTGTTGTTCTTAATGCCATTTTGTTTTCCCGCACTCTCAATTGACAGTTGCCCGCCAAATTACCCAGCTGCATGAGAGTGCCTGATCCGGTCTTAAATCGGAGCAGGGGCCACCACGCCCATGAAGCCACTTCCAATCATAGTAAACCATTGGAGTCCGGACTTGAACTGCCAAAGGGCCTTGAGTTGTGGGTAAATGAAAGTTTGGTTAAAATTATGGATCAAATTGAATCGATTCATTAAATTCAATTTTTTCCAAGATTTTTGAGCGAATTGAAGGCTTTCTCTGGCAGTTT
>JAYUQS010000052.1:0-2058 GCA_043756645.1 Hyphomicrobiales bacterium
TCACTGCTTTCAAGGCTTCGCCAGCGGCATAAGCTTTTCCGCCAGCAGCTTCGAAGGCTTTCGGGTCAGACCAGATTTCAGGCTTGGCCCAGGTTTCCAATGTTTCGCCCTTGACGGTTTCAGGCGCAAAGAATTTGGTCCAATTGACGCAAGCAGCGCCAATGGCATCAAATGCGGCCTTGTGGGCGGCGGCATCAAAAGGTTTTTCACCTTTCATGACAGGCACAAACACGCCCATTGCGGCACCTTGGGCCTTCATGCAGGTTTGGCGTTCTTTGATGAGGTCATCGATAGGGCCTGCAAAAGCCGTTGTTGCCAGACCGATGGTCAAGGCCGTTCCCATTAAAAATGTTCTGATCATAGGGGTTCTTCTCTCCTCAAAAAAACACGGCACTGCCGCCGTGCGAAAAATACCGACACAAGAAGTGTTACACTTCTTTATCCCCTTGGCAAGGTTATCAACAAATTTTGATGAGGTACGCCAAGAAAGGGTCCGTTAACCATGCCTTGTGAACGCCAGATGAACGCCCCGTTGCAGCCCGCTTCAGCTGGCATGTGTTTAAAACTTTATAAGTTCAAACATTGTAGAGCGTAAGTTCAAGGAAAACGTAACATGACAAAACAACAAACCGCACCACAAGCCATTGTACCAAAACGCCTCAGCCCGGAATTGGCTGAAGTGTTGCACATGCTGAAAAGCTTGGAAGCGCAGCCGCTGAAAGTTCAAACTGCCGCTGTTCGTTGAATAGCGAAACGGGCAGAGTCATTTGTCAGGTTTCGCGCGAACAAATGACCATGTTTTCACACCAATATTTGATGTTCAGTTTTTAGAATAGTGTCAGTTTTTTTGGCGGTGGTTACGGATTGCTGTAGAGCTTTCTTGGCGCAGCGGCATGGTGATGAAAGTCCAACGCGGACCGCTGCCATTTACAACAGCAGAAGGCTCCGTCACCCGCTTGCCCGCAAATCGCGTGGCTGCAACACCGCGCAGCGCTTTGATTGAATAACCGGGCCTCGCCAAAACCGCCAAGGGCACCCTATCCATAATATCAAGCCAATGATGCCAGCGGTGCAATTGCCCCAAACTGTCAGCCCCCATGATCCACACAAACTGCGCATCACCTGAAAGCAGCTTCAAGCGCTCTAAAGTTTCCGCGCTGTAGCGCGTGCCCATTTGCTGCTCAAAATCCGTGACCACAAAGCGGGGATGTTTTGCAATCCGCCGGGTATAAGCCAAGCGTTTGGCATATTCATCGGTGATCGAAGGATCCTTCAATGGGTTCTGCGGCGACACCATCCACCACACCCAGTCCAGTTTCAAAGTCTTCAAGGCATAAAGGGCTACGGCATAATGGCCTTGATGTGCCGGATTAAACGATCCGCCAAACAGACCAATGCGCTGGCCCCGGCCCCGTGGCGGCAGTGTGATCATACCGGCCTGATCTGCCCATTTCCACGAATTTGATATTTGAAGGTCGTCAATTGCTCAACCCCCACTGGCCCGCGCGCATGCATCTTTCCCGTCGCAATACCTATTTCGGCACCAAAGCCAAATTCACCACCATCGGCAAATTGTGTCGAAGCATTATGCAGCACAATCGCGGAATCGACAGTGTTCAAAAAACGTTCTGCGGTGGCAACGTTTGTCGTCACAATCGCATCGGTGTGCTGCGAGCCATATTGGGCGATATGGTCCATCGCGCCATCCACGCCATCAACAACCTTCATCGACACAATCGCATCAAGATATTCAGTCGACCAATCTTCTTCCGTGGCAGGCTTCACAGCACTGTCAATTTTTTGCGCCGCTTCATCGCCACGAATTTCACAACCCGCGGCGGCCAAAGCACAGATCAAAATCGGTAAAGCCTGCGCTGCAATTTTGCGATCAACCAAAATCGTTTCAGCCGAGCCACACACCCCCGTGCGCCGCATCTTGGCATTGAGCACAATGCTTTCTGCCATTTTTAAATCCGCAGCCGCATCCACATAAACATGGCAGATGCCTTCGAGGTGACTGAACACAGGAACCCGCGCGTCACTTTGCACCCGCGCCAC
>JAYUQS010000053.1:0-15243 GCA_043756645.1 Hyphomicrobiales bacterium
GTCGATAGCAATGGCAACGGCATGAATGATGCAGGCGACGTGTTGAACTACACCATCGACGTGATCAACACCGGCAATGTAACTTTGAGCAACGTTGTGGTGACGGACCCGAAGGCGAACAACTTCACCATCACCCTCCCGACACTCCTGCCGGGCCCATTGAATGCGCTTTCAATTCCTGTGGCTTACACCATCACCGCCGCTGACATGGTGGACGGGCAAGTGGAGAACAGCGCATTCGCTGAAACCACCTATGCAGGAAACCCAATTGCCGATCAGTCCGACACCACGGACATCACCGAAGATGACCCAACCATTACGCCGATTGTGCCTCGTCCAGCCATCGCATTGGTGAAGCCGCAGCCTGATATCATTGACGTCGATCTCAACGGCATCACCAATGACGGCGACCAATTGGTCTATACCTTCGCCGTCACCAATACCGGCAGTACAGACCTCGACAACATCACGATCACCGACCTGCTTGGAACGGTCGTTTCAACGCGTCTCACACCATTGGAAGCCGGTGACACTGACGACACAAACTTCACACTGACCTACACTTTGTCGCTGGCAGACATTGCCCTTGGCACTGTCACCAATACGGCAGATGTTGTGGCACTCTCACCAGCGAATGTCGCAGTCAGAGACACCTCTGACGATGACAGCATTCTGCAGAACGATCCAACAGTCACAATACTGGCAAGCCTGCTGGCACCTGATGTTGCCTTGTTGAAAACTGCTGTCACGACTGACGAAAACGGCAACTCCATCATCGATGCTGGTGATACCATTACTTATACCTTCTCGGTCACCAACACCGGCAACGTGCCGCTGATAAATGTCACGGTTACCGATCCAAAACTGGCGCTTGAAGGCATATTCCCGCAACCAGGCAATGGTGTGATTGGTAATCTCGCAGTCGGAGCAACATCAGCTGTGTTGAGTGCCGCCCACATCATCACACAAGCAGACGTAGATGCGGGCGTTTATGAAAACCAAGCTACGGTGACCAGCAATTACGGCGCACTCATCATCATTGATCTTTCTGACGATGACGAATTGATTGGCGATGAACGCACCGTTGTCGCCTTGTCCCCCAATCCGGCTATCGCGGTGATCAAGGCCCAACCAAACTATGACGACAACAATGGCAACGGGTTCATAGATTCTGGCGATGTTCTGAATTACACCTTCGAAATCCGTAACACCGGCAATGTGACACTCTATGACGTGGTATTGGACGACAATTATCCTCTCGTAGAATTG
Organism: Hyphomicrobiales bacterium; assembly: GCA_043756645.1. Classification (GTDB taxonomy): domain Bacteria; phylum Pseudomonadota; class Alphaproteobacteria; order Rhizobiales; family Aestuariivirgaceae; genus Aestuariivirga. Next base: position 1,270 of record JAYUQS010000053.1, read on the forward strand.
ACGGGAAGCCCAATTTCAAAGCTCGTGCCAGGTGATGTCAACACCACAGCTTACACAGCAACGCGCTTGGTCACGGACGCTGACGCAATTGCTGGCCAGATCCTTAACTCGGCGACCGTTTCTGCGGCTCTATCAAGAGGCGGCGCTTTGATAGTGACTGACATCTCCGATGCGACGTCCCTGAATGGACGCGATCCAACTGTGACGCGGATTGTGACGATCAATCCTGCCCTGTCGAAAACTGCAGCCCGCTCCACCATCCGTCGCGGCGACAGCGTTGAATACACGATTACCGCAACAGCCCTCGGCACCGGTCCCTATGACATCGCGGACATCATGCCACCGGGCTTCACCTATGTTGCGGGTTCCGCCACTGTGAATAACGTAGCCACAGAGCCTTCCATCAGCGGCAAGACCTTGACCTTTGTCGACATCACACCAATCATGCGTGTGATAACTGTGAAACTCAGTTTGCGGGCTGCTGCTTCCACCACAATGCAGACCGGTGAGTTCCTCAACCGTGCGCGCCTCTACTTGAACAGCACCGGTCAACAACTGGCAAATGCTTCTGCCCGCGTCACGATCAAAGAAGAAGCCATCTTCGATTGTGGCGAAATCATCGGCCGCGTTTTTGATGACCTCAACAACAATGGCTACATGGACGAAGGCGAACCTGGCCTGCCGGGTGTGCGTGTTGTCACCGTCAAAGGCTTGCTGGTCACAACAGATAAGCACGGTCGTTTCCACGTGACCTGTGCCGATGTGCCGAACGCGCAAATCGGATCCAACTTCCTGATGAAGCTTGATCCGCGCACGCTGCCAGCAGGCTACGTACTGACAACCGAAAACCCACGTGATGTGCGCCTCACCCGCGGTAAAATTACCAAAATCAATTTCGGTGCCACCAAAGGCCGCGAAATTGCTCTCGACTTGACCAAGGACGCCTTTGGTCAAGGCCTCGACCTCAAGCCGAAGTTTGCAAGTGGCATCGACCGTCTGGTCGGCCTGCTGCAACAGAGCAAGGGCAAACTCAGCATTACCTACCGTTGCGGCACCTATGCGCCGATTGCGGACGAACGCCTCGAAGCAGTCGAAGAGCTGTTGCAGGCCAAATGGAAACAAGAGGGCGGAAAAAAGCCCCTGAAAGTAACAATGCGCGTTGAGTGTGGAAAATAAGATATGAAAATGGTCGCACATAAAAAATGGGAGCTGCCGCACAGAAAGCGGCTGCTGTTAGGTGCAACTGCGCTCGGCGTGGCATTGCTTTTTGCCTCTCCGGTTTTAGCTGAACCCACATTACCATTTGAAATTACAGTTGACGGTCAGCGCGTAGATGGTTCCGAATTGCCTCCTGCCACCAGCCCTGCGGATGTGGCGGAAAAACTCGACATCCAAATCAAGTTTGATGGCTTGGGCGTCACCCCAACTTTAAACGTGTCCACCATGCCACCCCGCGCCAGCTATAAGGTCGGCGATACGCTGCAATTTGTAGCATCAACGAACTACGCCGCCTGGATCGACAAGGGCGAAATTCGGATCTACGAGCAGGGCAAACGCAAGGCGTCAGGCCTTGTCGAAATTATTCCACTTAACAATGACGCAACGGCGGAATGGGTACTGCCATCAGGCACGCCAGCCGAGATGGAATATGTGTTGCGCGTTTATGATGAAGATGGCCGCTATGACGAAACCTTGCCGCTTCCCATCAACGTCATCACTTCGAATTTTGAAACTCACGACAAAGGCCAAACCGCAACCGCTCCCGGCTACGCCGATGATCGTACGGCTGTCCGTAACATTGATGTCGCCGGGGGTGCCGTTACCGTTTATGGCCGCAATATTCCTGAAGGGCATATTGTAACTGTTGCGGGTGAACCCGTGCCTGTGGATGATGAAGGCGCATTTGTTGTCCAGCGAATTTTCCCATCCGGCAACCACCGTGTTGCGGTTCAGGTCAACAAAGATGGTGAAGGATTGGACTTCAGCCGCGACGTTGAAATTCCGGAAACCGAGTGGTTCTATGTGGGCCTTGCGGACTTCACCCTTGGCTACAATCTCAAAGATCATGTTGAAGACATTCGCCCCGGTGAATTTGACAACGATATTTACACCCGTGGTCGCGCTGCATTCTATGCCAAAGGTAAAATCAAAGGCCGCTACATCTTGACCGCCGCCGCCGACACCGGTGAAAAGCGTTTGAAGAGCATGTTGAAGGGGCTCGATGAAAAAGATCCGCGTCAATTCTTAAAGCGCATTGACCCTGATGACTATTACCCGGTCTATGGCGATGACTCCACCAGTGTTGAAGACGCGCCAACGGCTGGCAAGTTCTACGTGAAACTGCAACGTGGTCCATCACATGTCATGTGGGGCAATTTTAAATCTAACATCACGGGCTCGCAACTCTTGCGTTCTGAGCGTGCGCTTTATGGCGCGCAAGCTGTCTATCGTTCCAACACCCCATCGCCTGATGGCGGTGCGGCGACATCTCTTGATGCCCATGCAGCTCTTCCTGGTACCGTGCCGCAACGCGATGAATTCCGTGGCACCGGTGGTTCAGCCTATTTCTTGAAGCACCAGGACATCACACCCGGTTCTGAAACCCTGACGATTGAAAAGCGTAATGCCGTAACCGGATTCGTCGTTTCCCGCACCACGCTGAAATATGCTGACGACTATCAATTTGATTATGTGCAAGGTGTTACCATTCTCAACACACCTTTGGCCTCATCATCAAGCGATGGCGGTCTTGAAAACTATTTGATCGCCAATTACGAATACACGCCTGCTGCCCGTGATGTGGATGGTTATGTTGTGGGCGGTCGTGCGCAACAATGGCTGGGCGATCATGTCCGCGTTGGTGTCACCGGCCTCAAAGAAAAAACGGATACAGCCGACCAGAAAATGGCAGGAGCTGACATACATATTCGCCACTCAGAAGGTACCTATATTGAAGCCGAAGTGGCCCGCAGCAAAGGCCCGGGATTTGGTTCATCTTCGTCGGTTGATGGTGGTTTGACAATCGGCACCAACGGCACAGCAGGCAACAGCAAGGCCGCCAACGCTTACCGCGCTGAAGCCCGCGCAGACCTGACAAATCTCACCGGCGGCAAAACCAAAGGCGAAGTTATCGCGCGTATTGAGCAATATCAAAAAGGCTATTCCACGCCGTCGGTCGATGCCGCCAACAATCGCACCGCCTGGGGTGTTGAAGCCAATGTGGAAATGTCCGACGCGGTCAAAGCCGCCGCCACTTATTCCGAAGAGCGCGTCAGCACCGGCCAGCAGGACATGCAGGTGCAAGGCAAAATCCAAGCCCGCTTGTCGGAACATCTGACCGTTGAACCTTTCGCCAAATATACCGAGAAGCAATTGGCCACAGGTGCCTTGACAGGCGACCAAGGCAAGCGCGCTGATGCGGGCGTAAAATTGATTTACGCATGGGACGACGACAACGAAGCCTATGTCTATGGCCAAGGCACGTTAAAGCGCACGGGCACGATGGGAAAAGATAACCGCGTGGGCGTGGGGGGCAAAAAACGCCTCACCGAAAAGGTCACGGCTTCGGGCGAGGTTTCAACCGGCACGTCAGGCTTCGGTGCAAAGGCTCTCTTGAACTATGAACCCACAGCCGATGACCACTATTACTTGGGTTATGAGTTGAGTTCAGGCCGCGCTTCGGCTGACAGCTGGCCTTTCGCCTTGGTTGGCTCTGACGCAGGCACTGTCATTGCGGGCGCACATCGCCGCTTCAACGATCAATGGTCAGCTTATGCCGAAGACAATGTTGATTTGTTCGGTAAGCGCACTTCAATCACACAGGTTTATGGGGTAACTTATACGCCTGACGCTGCCTGGACGGTGAAGATGTCCGGCGAATTTGGTACCGTAATTGATAAAAACTCAAACGACGACATTGACCGCAGAGCCATCTCAATGGCTGTCGGTTACAAAGATGAAGGCGTTGACGGCAAGCTCAAAATCGAAGCCCGTGATGATGACAGCGAAATTGATACAAAGGACATGCAATCCTATTTGTTGCAAGCAAGCCTTGGCCTGACCATCACGGAAGATTGGCGCGCCATCGGCAGCTTTGACGGCGTCTTCACAGATGCCACTGACGACACCCGCGAAGGCAACTATGCTGAAGGATCAGTTGGCTTTGCCTATCGCGGCACCACGAGCGACAAATGGAATGCTTTGGTCAAATACACCTACCTGTTGGATGAACCGGGCGCCGACCAAGTCAGCGTTGACGGTACGACTTCAAGCCCATCGCAGCGCTCACATATAGTCTCCGGTGATGTAAGCTACCAAGCCACCAACAAATTAACACTTGGCGCAAAGTATGGTGTGCGCGTCGGTGAAATCCGCGAACGTGTGGCAGGCGCTGACTGGGATCGTTCTACCGTGCACTTGGGCATATTGCGCGCCGACTATCACATCGTGCATGCATGGGATGCGATGGTTGAAGGTCGCGTCATGTGGTCACCCACCACCGATGAAACCGAATTCGGTTTGGTCGCAGCACTCTACCGCCACTTTGGTGAAAACATGAAAGTGGGATTAGGCTACAACTTCGGCCAATTCAGCGACGATCTGCGCGACCTCTCACAGAACGATCACGGCGTGTTCTTGAATGTGATCGGGAAATTTTAAGGGGAGGGACCCCCTCAGCCCTTCGGGCAGCTCCCCCAACAAAGTTGGTGGAGCGTGATTGTTGACACGCTCCCTCAGCTTGCTGGGGGAGCTGTCGCAAAGCGACTGAGGGGGCCTCTTCCCCACAACTGATATATCAGCTAGAGCATGAAAAACCGTTCCCGGACATCACCCATGATCACCTCAAAGCAAGCCCCCGCTATCGCCGATCTTTACGATCTTTATCAGCGTCGTGTGCCACGCATGTTTCATGACTACTGTGAGACGGGTAGCTACACCACCTCCACCTTCATTGAAAACACGACAGCGTTTTCGAAGTATAAAATTCGCCAGCGTGTCGCCCGCAATATTGACAACCGCTCGACGGCTTCCATAATGATTGGCGAGAAAGTGTCAATGCCTGTGGCCTTGGCCCCTGTTGGCCTCACTGGCATGCAAAGCGCCGATGGCGAAATCAAAGCCGCCCGTGCCGCTGAAAATTTTGGTGTACCCTTTACGCTCACAACGATGAGCATATGTTCCATCGAAGACGTGGCGGCACACACGACGAAACCATTTTGGTTTCAGCTTTATGTGATGCGTGACCGTGAGTTTTCAAAAGCGCTTGTGGCAAGGGCCAAAACCGCAAAATGTTCGGCTCTCGTATTGACCTTGGACTTACAGTTGCTGGGCCAGCGTCACAAAGACACGAAGAACGGGCTTTCGGCTCCGCCAAAACTGACCCTCGGCAACATCGCCAATATGATGACCAAGCCGCGCTGGTGTTTGGATATGCTTGGCACCAAACGCCGTCAGTTCGGCAATATCTTCGGCCACGTCAAAGGTGTTGAAGATATGGGATCGCTTTCAGAATGGACCAACAGCCAGTTTGACCCCACACTTGATTGGTCATCAATAGAGTTCATCCGCAAGCTTTGGGACGGCAAACTTATCCTGAAAGGCATCAATGATGTTGACGATGCGATCATTGCGGCAAGCATGGGCGCTGACGCCATCATCGTATCAAACCACGGTGGCCGTCAATTGGATGGCGCACCAGCCACCATTGATATGCTCGCTGCCATTGTTGATGCGGTAGGTCACAAGGTTGATGTGTGGTTCGACTCCGGCATTCGTACCGGCATGGATATTTTCAAAGCCATCGCACTGGGAGCAAAGGGCACCATGATTGGCCGCGCTTATGTCTACGGTTTAGGCGCTGCGGGCGAGGAGGGGGTGATACATGCCCTCAACATTCTGCAAAAAGAACTCTCCGTCACCATGGGCCTTGCAGGCTTGCGCGAAATCAAAGACATCACGCGTGAAGCATTGTTAATGCCCAATCTCGCTTTTACGATTCCAGCACCTCAGAAGAAAGTCAGCAAAAAATGAAACTCCTCCGCTACGGTCCCATCGGCAAAGAGAAACCCGGCATTTTGGATGCCGCAGGAAAAATCCGCGATCTCTCCTCGGTGATTTCCGAGTTGGATGGTGACGCAGTGTCGCCTAAGGGCTTGGCCAAACTCTCCAAAGTCAAAATCGAAAACCTTCCCTTGGTAAAAGGCTCGCCTCGCATCGGTGCTTGCATTGCCAACCCGCAGAAATTCATTGCCATCGGCTTGAACTATTCCGACCACGCTGCTGAATCGGGTTCAACAGTTCCGCCGGAACCCATCGTTTTTACAAAACATGTGAGCTGCCTCTCCGGCCCCAACGACACGGTTACCATTCCACCCAAATCCAAAAAGTCCGACTGGGAAGTCGAACTCGGCGTCATCATCGGCACCCGCGCCAAGAACATCAAAAAGAAAGACGCGCTGAAACACGTGGCAGGCTATTGCACCATCAACGACCTCTCGGAACGCGCCTTTCAAATTGAACGCTCCGGCCAATGGACCAAGGGCAAAAGCTACGACACCTTCGGCCCCGTCGGCCCTTGGCTGGTAACAGCCGACGAAGTGAAGAACCCGCAAAACCTGCACCTCTGGCTCGAACTCAACGGCAAGCGCGTGCAAGACGGCAACACCAAAACCATGGTTTACAACGTGGCTTACATCGTGGCCTATCTATCAGAATTCTTCACCCTGATGCCGGGTGACATTATCACGACAGGCACCCCACCCGGCGTCGGCATGGGCATGAAGCCGCAACGCTTCCTGAAACCGGGCGATAAAATGCGCGTCGGCATTGATGGCTTGGGTGTGCAGGAACAGGTGGTGGTCAGGGATAAGTGAGAGGCCCCCTCAGTCGCTTCGCGACAGCTCCCCCAACAAGTTGGTGGAGCGCGAAAATCATCACGCTCCCTCAGCTTGCTGGGGGAGCTGCCCGAAGGGCTGAGGGGGTCCCTTAACTGTTGAGCCTTGCGCACAGTTCCTCTAGAAGCCCCTCCCATGAACGACAGTCAAAACAACAGCAAAAAAACCTTCAAACCCAAAGCCCGCGTGGCCAAGGGCTTTCGTGACAGTGAAGCGGATGAAATCCGCGGGCTTCGCGCCATGTTGGCAACCATTCAGGGTGTGTACGAATCCTATGGTTTCGAACCCGTCGAACAACCCTTCATCGAATACACCGAAGCCCTCGGCAAATTCCTGCCCGATCAAGACCGCCCCAATGCCGGCGTGTTTTCATTTCAAGATGACGATGATCAATGGCTGTCATTGCGCTATGATTTAACCGCACCACTGGCCCGCTACGTTGCCGAAAACAACCAAGGCCAATTGCCAACGCCCTATCGCAGTTACCGCCAAGGCTGGGTCTTCCGCAATGAAAAGCCAGGCCCGGGACGTTATCGTCAGTTCATGCAATTTGATGCGGATACAGTCGGCAGCGCCAATCCGGCAGCTGATGCCGAAGTGTGCATGATGGCGGCGGATACGATGGAAGCGCTGGGGTTAGAGCGCGGGTCGTACGTCATGAAATTCAACAGTCGCAAATTGTTGGATGGGTTCACTGAGAGTTTTGCCATTGGTGATGACGTAAAACTGACTTGGTTGCGGGCACTGGATAAATTAGACCGTCTTGGCCAAGAAGGTGTTGCGCTGTTGCTTGGGGCAGGGCGTAAAGATGAGTCAGGCGACTTCACCAAAGGGGCTGGCCTCAGTCCAAATCAAATTGAAGCAAGCCTTGCATTTGCAACCGCCACAAAACTTGATCCGAAATTTGTGAGCGGCAGCAAAAACGGCGAAGATGGTTTGCGCGATCTTGAAGCCATGCAAGCGCTGTTTGATGCAGCTGGCTATGGCACTGATCGTATACGCTATGACTCCTCCGTCGTTCGCGGCCTCGAATACTACACCGGCCCCGTTTTCGAATGCGAACTCCTCATGGACACCAAGGACGAGGACGGCAACACCGTGCGCTTTGGCTCGGTCGGTGGTGGCGGGCGTTATGATGATTTGGTGGCGCGGTTTACCGGAGCACAAGTGCCAGCCACAGGTTTTTCCATCGGTGTATCGCGGCTTTATTCTGCATTGAAATTAGTGGGCAAGGCCAAGACATCTGATACCTTGGCACCTGTCGTTGTCCTCGTCATGGAAAAGGAACGCCAAGCTGACTACTGGTGCTTTGTGCAGCAGCTCCGCGCCGCTGGCATACGCGCTGAAATGTATATCGGCACCGCAGGCATCAAAGCCCAAATGAAATATGCCGACAAGCGGGGCGCTCCGCTTGTGGTGATTCAGGGTGGTGATGAAAAGGCAGCAGGTCAAGTGCAGATCAAAGATTTGCGACTTGGATCGCAACTCGCCGCTGGCATTGAGACGAGAGAAGAATACGCCTCGCAGAGATTGGCACAATTTATGGTGCCGGAGAATGAGTTGGTTGCCGCTGTGCAGAAGGCTTTGCAGGTATGATCGTTGTGAATTCCCCACCCCCACCCCCAGCCCCTCCCCGCATAGCGGGTAGGGGTGAAGTAAAAGCAGCCCCTCCCCGCACAGCGGGTAGGGATGCTTCATTCGCTTCAGCCCTACCCGCTCTGCGGGGAGGGGCAGGGGTGGGGTCTTTACAAAGCGTGGGGTCTTAAATGCCCGGTAAATCCTCCACCGAACGCGAGGCGCTCGCCCGCCAGAACGCTGCCATCATGGCGGTGTTTGAGCGGGCTGGTTTTGAGCACATCGCCCCCGACATCATTCAACCCGCTGACATCTTCCTTGAACGCTCCGGCGAAGACATCCGTGCACGGACGTTTGTATTCAATGACCCTTCAGGCGCAGAGCTTTGTTTGCGACCAGACCTCACCGTGCCTGCCTGCCGTTACCACCTATCGCACGCAAAGAAACCCGAAGCTGAAACCCGCTATTGCTATCTCGGCACCGCCTTCCGCTTTCCCGATGAACTCTTCTCACCACAGGAATTCAACCAAGCCGGCATTGAATGGTATGGCGGGTCAACGCCCATCGAAGCAGAAGCCCGCATCATCAAGCTTGCGATCTCAGCCCTCGAAGCTGCCGGCCTGTCAAAGCTCAAAGTCACCCTCGGTGACCTCGGCTTGTTCAATGCGCTGCTCGAAGACATGCCGATGCCCAACCGCTGGCGTCGCCGTCTGCGCCATCAGTTCTGGCGACCGCAAGCGTTCCGGGCCTTGCTCGAAAGTTTTTCGAAGCCATCAGCCACACAACGCACATCGATTTCTGCAAGTGTAGATGCCATGGCGAACACCAATGCGATCCAAGCCACAGAAAAACTTCTGACCGAAAAATCACTGACACTCGTGACGGATCGTAGCCTTGCCGACATCGCCTCGCGTCTTGCGGAAAAATTTGCAGATCGTTCAGAAATTCGCTTGGCGCCCGAGATGCTTGCCACCATCGAACGCTACTTTGCAATTGAAGGCCCGGTTACAGACATTCCAAAACAACTCGAAGCCTTGGGGCGCTCAACTGAATTTGACGGTGCGCGGGAATGGTTTGAAAAACGTATCGAAGCACTGGAAGAGCAGGGCCTTAATCCGCGCCGCTTCCACTTCAACGCCAACTTTGGCCGTGAACTTGAATACTACACAGGGCTTGTTTTCCAGGTCGAAGTCGAAACCCGCAATGCACCTTTGGCTGTTGCAGGTGGTGGCCGCTACGATGGCTTGCTGCAAGACCTTGGTGCTACAACCCGCATTCCCGCCGTGGGCTGCGCCATTCACACCGAACGTGTGAAGGCGGTGCTGTCATGATCACCATCGGCATTCCCTCCAAAGGCCGCTTGATGGAAGCAACCGCTGACGCTTTCGCCAAGGCAGGCCACGCCATAGACCGCACGGGATCAGAGCGCGGCTATCGCGGTAAGCTTACGGGTCTTCAAAACGTCAGTGTCGCTTTTCTTTCTGCTTCTGAAATTGCAGCCAACTTGCGCGATGGCAAAATCGATGCAGGTGTCACCGGTGAAGATCTCTTGCGCGAAATTATTCCGCCTACGGATGAAAACATCTCTATTGCCAAGCGGTTTGATTTCGGTTTTGCCAAAGTGATTGTTGCGGTGCCGGATTGCTGGCTCGATGTGGCATCCATGGCTGACCTTGATGATGTGGCCGAACAATTCTACCGCACCCACAATCGCCGACTGCGTGTGGCGACGAAGTATCACAACCTTACCCGCCGCTTTTTCGCCGAAAAAGGCGTAACCGGATATCGTATTGTCGAAAGCCTGGGCGCAACCGAGGGCGCACCAGCAGCTGGCACGGCAGAGTTGATTGTAGACATCACCACAACGGGTTCCACCTTAAATGCCAACCATCTCCGCATATTGGATGACGGATTGATCCTTGACTCGTCCGCCGTACTCGCCGTTCGGGCTGGAGCTGCGACATTGCGCGAATTATTCGGGCAAATTTAATTGGCAATCTCACCCATTTGGGTGATTGTACCCGCCGCAATTGCAATCTACATTACACTTTAGTATAGCTTTGCCATCACAACCCACACCGGGGAAACGATGGTGGATTTAAGCTGCGACCTTAGGGTCCAGCACTATTGGATTTGTGCTTGCAAGGTGGTGGCATCGCCCCCGGTCCATCACCTTGAAATTGAGCACGACTCTGCTGCGTTGGACTCTCGAGCGAAGGGCTGCATGGCAACATGTGGCCCTTTTGCTTTTGTTAATGATCAAGGCAAGGCTGGTCGCAATCCCTTCGCAAATCCGCCGGAGTTATACGCTATTGCCCGTCTGACACGGCGAATCATTGGAGTTCTAAATGCTTTTGAAGACTTGGGGTATTGCAGCGATACTGTTGGGAATGGCAGGTGCGGCGCAGGCAGAAACGTGTGGCAACAGCGGGCAGGGTTTTGGCGGCTTCATCAAACAAATGAAACGTGAGGCTGATGCAGCGGGTGTTTCGGCAGAAGCTGTTTCAGTCTTGAACACTGTCAAGTATGATCCCGGCATCATCAAAAAAGATCGTTCACAAAATCATTTTGCAGTCGACTTCCTCAACTTTCAAGCTGGCAAGGCAACAGCAGCCCGCATCAAAAAAGGCCAGGCAGCAATTATCAAGAACAAAGATTTGTTCGAGCGCATCGAACAGCAATATGGCGTGCCAGCGCCTGTGATCACTGCTTTTTGGGCGCTTGAAACCGATTTTGGCGGGGTCATGGGAAACTTCCCAACAATCCAATCCATCGCGACTTTGGCTTGGGATTGCCGCCGTCCGGAAAAATTCCGCCCGCAATTGATTGCAGCTTTGCAATTGCTGGATTCGGGCGACATCGCGTTGGAGGATATGCGCGGCGCTTGGGCCGGTGAAATTGGCCACACCCAATTTATGGCTTATGACTATAATGAAAGTGCTGTCGATTTTGATGGCGACGGCAAACGCAACTTGCGGGCCTCTATGCCGGATGCGCTGGCTTCTGCAGCAAACCTCTTGCGCAAACACGGCTGGCAGCCCGGCCAACCCTGGTTGCAGGAAGTGCGTGTGACCAAGGACATGCCGTGGGAAGAAGCAGACATTGCCATTCAACATCCGCGCAAAAAATGGGCCGCTTGGGGTGTGACGGCGGTGAGTGGCAAACCCATCAAAGGTGATGGCCTGCAGGCGTCACTCCTTCTGCCAATGGGCAAAGATGGCCCGGCTTTTTTGGCCTATGAAAACTTTACCACGGCCTATCTGAAATGGAATGAAAGCCTGATTTATTCCACCACGGCAGCCTATCTCGCCACGCGGATTGCCGGAGCAAAACAAGTGTCGGCGGGTAATGCGCAAGTGCAGCCATTGAGTTATGAGGAAATCGTGCAATTGCAGGACGTGCTGACGTCCAAGGGCTACGACGTCGGCAAATCTGATGGCAAAATTGGCGCTGGCACCCGCGCTGCGGTCAAAGCTGAACAGCTAAAAATTGGCCTTCCTGCCGATAGCTATCCCACCGCAGAATTGCTATCACGTCTCCAATAAAGGGGAGATGGAATTTGGCACAAAAACAAGCGCTGATCTGCTGGGGCGGCTGGGAAGGTCACACACCCGAACGCTCAACCGCCATCGCGAAAGAGCTTTTGGAAAAGAATGGTTTTGCAGTGCGTGTGGCACAAGGCACCGCTGCTTTCGCGGATCCCGCCATCCACGATCTCTCCTTGATTGTCCCGATGATCACAATGTCAACAATCGAAAAACCCGAAGTGGAAAACCTCTGTGCCGCTGTGCGGGGCGGCGTGGGTTTGGGTGGCATGCATGGTTTGATGTGCGATGCCTTTCGTAACGAAACTGAATATCAATTCATGACCGGTGGCCAGTGGGTGTCTCATCCCGGCAATATTATTGATTATACAATTGATGTGACGAAGCCCAATGACCCGATCATGAGTGGTATTTCATCTTTCGCTTATACATCTGAGCAATATTACATGCACGTGGACCCGATGATCGAAGTCTTGGCCACAACCACTTTCGATGGCACCCATTGCAACTGGATCAAGGGCGTGACCATGCCTGTTGTTTGGAAGAAGGTATATGGCAAAGGCCGCGTGTTCTATTCGGCTCTTGGTCACACCGCCGACGAATTCGCCGTGCCCGAAATGAAAACCATGTTTGAACGCGGCCTGTTATGGGCGGCACGCTGACTACTTTCCGTCCTTCGAAAAATGTTGATAATCCTTCAGCGACGTCCAGTCTCCACCCCACTTCCAACCCTTGGCGGCAAAGGCTTTCACCAGCGCACCTTTACGCAAAATCATGCCGGGCTTGTCTTTCAAAGTGGCGCGTTCAGTGGGCGTGTCATAGGCTTCTGAACCAGGTGGCGACGTCAGTTTTGAGGTTACGAATGGATTGGTGAAGGGATTGATATCAATCGCCAAGCCTTTTGCGTGAGACGACAACCGATTAGAGCCAGCCACCACGCGGCAATTATAGGCCGATGTATTATTCACCACCATCGAAGCCCGATCATCGCCGCTAAATTTATCGATGCGTTCGATGCGTTCGAAGGCATAAGACTTATCTGTGAACAGCTTTTTGAAAACATCAAGCACTTCGGCTCCCACAGATTTGTGCACAACCAACGCGCCCATTTTTGCTTGCCACTGATAATCCCAATAGGGCACCGACAATAAAACCAAGTCGTCACGCTGCGCGCACCCTTTGATGTCAGCATGATATGACTTGTTTTGCATCGAGGCCCAAACATTGTCCGGGATGGATTGCGCTTGCGCCATTGCACCCGAAATTTCCGCAGCGAAAACAGGAGCTGAAAGCCCCACGAAGAAACAGGCACTCATGAAGCGACGCATCGGGATCTCACCTCGTTTGAATTTTACGCTTTTGATACGAACAAATGAGCTGAACAAACGCCACGCAATTTATGACGATGCTTGGTGGACTGTAGCAATCTGCGAGTGCAACACAACTGTAAAAACATCGTAGAGCGTTCACCAGATTAAGCGTTCCAACAAGGCATGCGTCAGCCCAAGTTCACACGGCACCCCGGTGGTCTGGCATTCCCGCGATTGCAAGCAATCGCTAGAGGAGACGCGGGGGAAACCCTTCGCGTAATGCGGCTTAGTTTAGAGCCGCTATGATTGCATCGGGTTTCCCCACGCGTAACAGGATTTTTGCTGCCCTGTGGTTTCACGTTCAGCGTTCCCTTTGGGCTCTGCACCCGCATTGAACACCTCCCTGCCGCTGATCATGGCTTCCTCTTTTCGGCGAGGCCATCAGACCACGCCGGAGCAAAACCATGGGGCGTCCATCCCGTATTGAATGGAGGCATACCACAAGACCCACCCGGAAGCTGAGGTAACGTCATCCCCAACCCGCAGGCCTGCCACCACCCCCGCCCGACTGTACCGCCGTACACCGGACTCCCGAGTGGGAGTGGCTTTGGATACATGGAACATAATAGGAACATTGTCAAGAGGTATTTT
>JAYUQS010000054.1:0-2040 GCA_043756645.1 Hyphomicrobiales bacterium
CATCGCTGCAACACGGCGCTGACTCGCTGGCGCTGGCAGGTGCGGCGGAACTGGATTTGCGGCCCGATTCCATATCCCGTTCAGAATATGCCCTGACAACTCTGGTCACCACCAACACCAGCCTGTTTGCCACCAGCGTCGTCACCATCAACCGTGCGGCAGTAACAACCTGCTATCTGGCCGCACTGCCCGCCAGTGACGTGACGCCGATCAATTCGGCGGATTGCCTTGATCAGGCCGTGGCAGCCAGCAATGCCGCCGCCCGCTATGTGCAGGTGAAAGTCACGCCCGTCAATTTCAACACAGTTTTTCCAGCGACATATGTTGGGGCGGCAAATAACACATCCACATCAGGTGCCGAAGCTGTTGCAGGGTTTCAAGCGGCGGTGTGTGACATCACGCCGATGTTTGTATGTAATCCATATGAATTGCCCAGCAACACGGACTTGATAGACCCCGCCGACCTGCTCGACCACATTGCCGATCCCGCAAAGCGCAAACGTCAGTTCAACATGAAGCAGACCGGTGGCAACTCCGCACAGTATTTTCCGGGAAATTTCGGCTGGCTTGTGCCTGAAGGTGGAGATGGCAATTCTGGTGCCTCTGCACTGCAGGACGCCGTGGGTCGCGTTTTCCAACGTGGCTGCTACGTGTCGAGTGGTGTTGAACTTCGGACAGGTGCCATTACCTCCGTCCGTTTCGGTTTCAACACGCGCTTTGATATGTATGACGGCAGTTTTAACGGCGAGAAGAACAATCCCGCCTTTCGGCCTGGCCTGAATAACCGCAAAGGCTATGCCAACGACAGGCCGGGAAATGGGCAAGGCGGAGCGTGTAATCCGGATGACGCAGACCGCGAAACCACGACGGAACGTGGTTATCTGTACAAAGACGAATGCTTCAAAACCAATTCCTGTGGCAGTATTTCCCCCCTCAACAATCCACGCATTGGTGATGGCGACTGGAACAAAACCGCATACTGGAGCAATTCGCATGATGGCGCATTACTTCCCGCCGCAATCTCAGGTGCCAATGTATCGCGTTATGACGTGTATAAGTATGAACTTGAAGACATCACGAACCGCGTTAACAATGATTCAAACGGCCCCGGCAACGGCCCAAATCTGGGTGGAGAACTGGGCGGGCCTAGATGCTATAACGGTCCGCCTGGCGGCATTACAGCGACACCAGATCGCCGCACCTTTCATGCGGCCATTCTCAACTGTAATGCACTGGATGCAAGTGCTGAATATGGTCCCATTCAGGGCGGCAGTGGAAACAAGCTTCCCGTTGCAGCCTTTGGAAAGTTCTTCCTGACCGAACCCGTTGGTGGCGACAGAGGCAATGCAGCGGTCGCCGACGGGGACGTCTGGGCTGAGCTTGTTGATATCAGTGTGCCAGGCCAAGCCGATGGCGTGGCACGTGACATTGTGCAGCTTTACAGGTGACACGCCCATGAAAACCCTGCGCGCAAAACTCAACCGGTTACAAAATGACGACAATGGCTTGTCGATCATCGAGCTGGCTGTGGTCTTGCCAATGCTGTTGACCATTGGGCTGGGTGTCATTGAATTTGGCAATCTGATTTATCGCCAGCACCTCATCATCAATGGTGTGCGTGACGCGGCCCGCTATGCTTCCGGGCGGCCCTATGATGCAGCCAACGCCACACAGACAGCGAACGTAACCAGCGCTGCGCAAAACATCGCAACCACTGGCACCATATCAAACGGCACCAGCCGCATTTCATGGTGGGGTGCGGGCACTGTGTCCGTGTCCTACGCCACTATCGCAAATGGTGCGACCAGTTGCGGCACATCACGCTGCTACCGCCCGATTGGCGATATACCAGTGGTCACCGTCAGCACGAGTGTGGCCTACCAGCCCTTGGGTTTTCTCGGTTTTCTGGGGCTGAATGCCATCACGCTGAGGGCCTCACATGAGGAAAGGGTGATCGGTGTCCGGTAAATTCAAACAGTTCCTGGCCGATGAAAATGCTGCAACCATGGTTGAGCATGCCGCCACCATGCTGACGTTTTT
>JAYUQS010000055.1:0-15131 GCA_043756645.1 Hyphomicrobiales bacterium
CAGGGTTGGAGCACATCACCGCTGGCGATCTTCTGTTTGACGATGTGCGCGTCAATGACCTCGCCCCGAAAGATCGTGACGTTGCCATGGTCTTCGAAAACTATGCACTTTATCCGCACAAGACCGTGTTCGAAAACATGGCAAACCCCTTGAAGCTTCGCGGACAGGATCCTGCGCGCATCAAGGAACGTGTACAATCAGCGGCCAATCTGCTTGAAATTGGCCAATTGCTGGAGCGCCGCCCACAGGAATTGTCCGGTGGTCAAAAGCAACGCGTCGCCATAGGCCGCGCCATTGTGCGCGAACCCAAGCTTTTCCTGTTTGATGAACCCATTGCTCATCTGGATGCAAAATTGCGCGCTCATATGCGCAGTGAAATCAAGCATCTCCAGCGCACCCTCGGCACAACGATGATCTATGTGACACATGATCAGCTCGAAGCCATGACCATGGCAGACCAGATTGCCGTCATGCACGAAGGCATTTTGCAGCAACTGGGAAGCCCGCGTGAAGTTTACAACAAGCCCGTCAATGCCTGGGTCGCAGGCTTTGTCGGCGAACCAGCGATGAACTTCATGGATGCAACGCTGGAGAACAAGGGCGGCAAGACCTGGTTCAATCATCCCAATTTCTCGATTGCCGTGACACCAGAACAGCGGAAGCTCCTCGATGTCCAGAACGCCAAGCAAATCCGTTTGGGCGTGCGACCTGACGCGCTGAGCATTTCGGGCAAAAAACCGAAAGATGATCACGTCCAAGGCGAAATCTTTGTCACTGAATTATTGGGAAGTGACATGATTGTTGACGTTACACTTGCTGACAGCCGCATCCGCGTGAAGACAACGCCGGAATTCATGGGCAAGGAAGGCGAACTTTGCTACATCACCGTGAACCGGGAGAAATGGCATGCCTTCTCTTCCAGTGATGGCCGCGCTTTCTTCTGATGTTTCAGGAGGGGCAAGCCATGGGTGCCAAAACAGGCAATGCCGCTCTTGCGAGTTTCCTCGGTGAGATAGAGCGCGATGGCAACCCAGTCGATGCGGTTTCCGTTTTTCATGCCGTTCGCAACCTGCCTTATCAATCGACGGGCGATCGCAGTCTTGAAGGCATTCTGCAGAAACGTGCAGGATCATGTTCGAGCAAGCATATACTGCTTGCCGCACTGCTGAATGAAATTGGCATCAAGTCCCGTGTCGAACTGGTGCTCGGTGATTTTGCCACTCCATTTCGCCGTGCCCGCAATATTCCAACTGTTTTCAGTGATGCGGCGCGCGATGGAGTTCGCGACATTCACAATGTCCTGAGCGTTGACATCAACGGCGAGACAGTAATTCTTGACGCAACATGGCATGACGCCATGTCGCCCTTTGCCATGCGTGTGAACAACGCCTGGAGCGGGACGGGCAATACGGAAATCGCTGTGGATGTGGAGAAAATGCTGGGGCCATCAGTAGAACCCGCAGAAGACAAAGCCCGCATCATCGCATCATGGTCACAGGCCGAACAACAGGCGCGGCGACGGTTTCTCGAAACAGTCAATGACTGGGTCGCTTCAGTTGCAACATAAATAAAAGAATGGGAGCAGAAACATGGCAGGCAAAGCAATCAGGGCTTTCATCGGCATCGATGCAGGAACCACGGGCACAACTGTTGCTATTTACGATGACAAGGGCAACGAGATCGCGACAGGTTATAAGGAATATGCCTGTAGCTTCCCGCGTGCCGGTTGGGTGGAGCAGGAATTCGCCGATGTCTGGGACGGTATCTGCGTCGCTTCGAAACAAGCCATCAAGGCCGCAAATCTTGCCCCCTCATCTTACAAGTCAGTCGGTTTTTCCAGTCAGCGCGGCACCTTCGGTTTGCTGGATGCGAAGAAGCAACCACTTGCTCCCTCGATCGTCTGGAATGATGGCCGTGCCCAAGCCTATGAAGGCAAGTTCGCGGAAACACTTTCAGCGGTTGAATATCAAAAGCACACAGGCATGCCACTTGCCGCCGCTTGGGCCGCCTGCAAGATTGCCTGGTTGCGCGATAACCGACCCGACATTTTCGAAAAAACCCGCTGGGTCGTAAATGGCCAAGAATATTTCCTGCATCTTTTGGGCGCTGACGATTGGACAACAGACCCTGCATCACTCACGCTGAATGGCATGATGGATATTCGCAAACTGGACTGGAGTGATCAGGTCCTGAAACTTTGTGGTCTGACCCGCGATATGATGCCACCTGTCGGCAGAACCGCCACGCAAGCAGGTGTGATCTCAAAAGCCGCTGCCGCCGCAACAGGTATCCCTGCAGGCACTCCGATCTGCCGTGGTGCCGGTGATCAACAATGTGCGGCAATCGGGGCCGGAATCATCAAGCAAGGCATGGCTGAATTCACTGTCGGCACATCGGCTGTGATGGTGGCACACGTCGACAGTGTTGATCGCGTAACGGGAGACAAGTTGTTCCTTGGTGGCCATGGCGTTCCCGGCATGTGGGACCTTGAGGGTGCGGCCTTTGCGGCAGGTGTGTGTTTGCGCTGGTGGCGCGACATTCTCGGCATGCCTGAACAAGCAACCGCCAAAAAAGCCAAACGCAGTCCCTATGCCGAAATGGTTGATCTCGCCATGAAATCACCTGCCGGTGCAAAGGGGCTTATTTTCCATCCGTTCATGCAAGGCCAAGTCACGCCCTACTACGATGTAACAGCCAAAGGTGGCTACCTTGGTATGCGGCTTGACCATGACCGCGCCGATGTGATGCGCGCCGTGCTCGAGGGTGTTGCAAATGAAATGCGCATGATTGTTGATACTTTCCAGTCGGGCATGAAAGGCGGTGTCACCGAATTCCGTCTCACCGGTGGCTGCACCAAAAGCCCTGGCTTTGTGCAGATCATGACCGATGTGATTGGCATCCCGGCAGGCGTACCCAAAGTGCGCGAATGCACCGTGCTGGGTGCGGCGATTCTCGGTGCCGTTGGGGCAGGGCAATTCTCCAGCGTTGCCGAAGCCGCAGGGGCCATGGTCTCGCTCGAAAGCATGGTTGAACCAAACCGTGGCACACGGGCGTTATACGAAGATCAGCACGCGTTGTTCAAGACGGGTTACACCAGCCTGAACAAGGGCGGGGCCTATCAAGCGATGTATGATTACAACGCAAAGTATTTTTGATTGATGGACTGGGAGCGTCTGAAAATAATTTTCAATGCGGCTTGAAAGTCTGGAAATTAAATGGTTAGAGTGATCGTGAAGTTGCTTCAGCAAATGCAATAATGCAGCTGAATGAGTTTTTTGTGTTGCCTTGAATTGAGAAGAAAATTTTCAAACAGGCCAAACAGGGAGTGAAAAAATGCCAATCCCCGGAATTCAGGGCATGGAACATGTCGGCCTCACGGTGCCAAACCTGCAGGAAGCCTGTGACTTTTTCGAGAAAATTTTGGGTGCTGAAGTGCTGTTCACTGCCGCCACCGATTTCCGCAATGACGACAGCGACTGGATGACAACCCATCTCAACATTCATCCCCGCGCAGTGGTCAAGGAATTCCGCTACGTGCGCATGCGCAACGGCACCAATCTTGAGCTGTTTGAATATTCATCGCCCGACCAAAAAACCGTATTGCCGAAAAACTCGGATGTCGGTGGCTATCATCTCGCCTTCTATGTTGATGACATTTATGCAGCTGTGAAGTTCTTGAAGGACAACGGCGTGAAGGTTTTGGATGAACCCACTGTCTATGCCGACGGTCCTAATCTTGGTCTGTCTTGGTGCTATTTCATGGCCCCTTGGGGGCTTCAGCTTGAAGTCGTGTCAGCGCCAAAAGGCACGGTTTTTGATAGTGAAGCCAAGGGGGCCGGTAGACGTCGTCTCTTCGACCCCAGCCGTCCGCAAGAAACGCTAATCTAATCTCGTAATCCGTTTTGAAATCCAAGGTCTGAAAACATGCCACTTTTGAATATGGGCCCGATGCTCAAGCGTGCACAGGCCGCACGTTACGGTATCGCGGCGTTCAACATGATCGATTACAACTCTGTCCGCGCCATTGTTGACAGTGCCACGGAACTCAAAGCTCCGATCATTGTGCAAGTCTCAACCAAAACCATTCGCCATTGGGGCTTCAAGCCGATTGCAGGATGGGTGAAGCAACTCGCTGGTGACACCGACGTTCCGGTGGCCTTGCATCTTGATCATTGCTCTGATGTCAAAATCATCCAAGGCTGCATTGATGCGGGTTGGACTTCTGTGATGTTCGATGGTTCGGCGCTGCCCTTCAAAGAAAACATGGCGAAGTCCAGTGAAGTCTACAGACTCACCGAAGCTGCAGGTGTTGGCCTTGAAGCTGAAATCGGCGCTATTGGTGGCGTTGAGGACGACAAGTTCGTGGCGCAGGATAAATCCATTCTCGCCGACTTTGATGAATGCGTGGCCTTCTGCAAGGAAATGCCCAAGCTCGCCGTGTTTGCGCCAGCCATTGGAACTGCACACGGTTTCTATGCGGGTGAGCCGAAGATTGCCTATGGACTCTTGGAGCGCATCACATCAGCCATCGACATTCCCATTGCCCTTCACGGCGGCACGGGCCTCACGGAAGAACAGTTCCACCGTTGCATTGGTGCAGGTTGTGCCAAGGTCAATATTTCCACCATGCACAAGAAGCGCTTTATCGACGGCTTCATGGGGCATCGTGACAAGAAACCGAAAGAGGCTGAACCGCTTCCCTTCATCCAATCGCAATACGAGGCGATGATGGGCGATGTGCGCGACATGATCCGCACCTTTGGCAGTGAAGGCCGTGCCGCTCATGCTGCAGGCCGCGCATAAAATGCAGGCTCTTATTTTTGATTGTGATGGTGTGCTGGTTGATACAGAACGCGACGGCCATCGTGTTGCCTTCAATGAAGCCTTCAAGGCGATTGGTTGGAAAACCGAATGGTCGGTTGAACGCTATGGCGAACTGCTGACAACGGCCGGCGGCAAGGAACGCATGCGCCGCCATTTTGATGAGATTGGCTGGCCTGTTCCAGAGGCCGAGCGTGATGCTGCGATTGCTTCGCTGCATAAACTCAAGACTGACTTGTTTATGAAATTGATTGAAAGTGGTGCGTTGCCTTTGCGGGCAGGGATTGCCCGGATCGTCGATGAAGCACTTTCCGCCCAGTTGAAAATTGCAGTATGCTCCACATCCAATGAACGGGCAGTGCAGGCTGTTGTAGACAAAATGCTGGGTGCGAAACGCGCACAACACATCAAAGTTTTCGCTGGTGATATTGTTGCAAAGAAAAAGCCGGACCCCGCCATCTATGATCTGGCAGCGCAAGTCTTGGGTCTTGATCCTAGAAAATGTGTTGTGGTCGAAGATTCGAATAATGGGCTTCGTGCCGCAAAATCCGCAAACATGAATTGCATCGTCACGATATCATCCTACACTGCAGAAGAAGATTTCAAACTCGCCGACCGCGTCGTTGCGGAACTTGGAGACTTACCCAATCGGCTGGTCACACTGTCTGATTTGCGGTCGCTGGTAAAATAACAGCATCAAGTCTTGCTGCCGTTGCGCAAGTAATAGCGTTCCAAGGCCATACCCGTTGCTTTCAAATCTTCACGTGGTTTTTGTCCATCTTGGAAAAGCAAGCCAAGATAGAGCAGCTCAACCAGATAGAGCTGGCAAATGCGGCCCTCAAGAAAATCACCATACAAAGGTTGCGGCGAGTCATTGTGCCAGGTGATCAGCTGGATTTCAGCGGCCTTTGCCACATCGGAATCCGGATTGCTGGTAATGGCAATGGTTTTCGAGCCTTTGCTGCGGGCGAGAGTCAAAGCTGAAGCAACAGTTTCAGTTTGTCCTGTATGCGATATGCCGACCATCGTTCGCTGCGGTGTCATGGTTGCCGCAGCGGTGATCTGAGTATAGCCATCATTGTAACTCTTGGAGTCGATGCCAGCCTTCAAAAGCATATGCACGGCTTCATCACACACGGAAGCAGCACCGCCGACGCCCACAAAAATTGTCATCGACGCATTAGCCACGGCTTGCACTGCCTTTTCAATCCGGTCTGCATCAAGCAAGCGATGGGTTTCACGAATTGCGGACGCAAGTGTGAGCGAGAGTTTTTCGCTCAATGTGATCATGTTGTCACCGTCAAGCAAACCTGAGGGCAGGTTGGTATAAGTTGATTGGCGGCTGGACTCTTCGGCGATGGAGAGTTTGAGACTGGGATAACCTTCATAGCCCAAGGCACGGCTAACGCGACTGATGGTCGCTTCGCTGACACCTAGGGTGCGGGAAAACTCAGTGATCGATGCGTCAATGCGTATGCCGACACGGCTGCGCAGATAATCAGCGACCTTGCGCTCAGCGGGTCGCAACTCGCCATAGTGATTCTGAATCCGCTGGATAAGATCCGTACGACCTGCCTCTGCCATGTTGTTTCCTTTCCAAATTGGTTGGTAAAAGCGGTGCCTTGTCAAAGCGCTGATACACTTGGGCTGGAATCGCTGTTGTGAGCTTAACTAAAGCTCAAATTGCGCTCCCAAAGCAATCCCTGCAAAGAATTTTCAAACTGTGAAGAAAATTTTCTCGACAAAACAAAATCGTCATTGTAGATCAATAACCCAGCAATTACATGGTTTATCTGCAAGAGGTTCGATAGAAATGGTCAAGGCCGCAACCAGAGAAAATGCACCTCCAAAGGAACTTCTGGAAAAACTTTTCAGAACAGCTTATTCAATCAGGGTGTTCGAAACCGAAGGAATCAAGCTTTACCGTCAGGGTCTGATCCGAGGTTATTTCCATCCCTACCTCGGTCAGGAAGGCATCGCAACCGGTGCCTGCGCGGCCCTGTCAAAGGGTGATTACATCGCCTCCACCCATCGCGGCCATGGCCATTGCATTGCCTGGGGCGCTGACATCAAGCGCATGGTGGCTGAACTCTTGCAAAAAGAGACCGGCTATTGCCGTGGCTATGGCGGCTCCATGCATATCGCAGATATCACCACAGGAAATCTCGGTGCTAACGGCATTGTGGGTGCAGGCACACCACTGGGCGTAGGGGCTGCACTTGCAGCACAGGTGCGCGGCAGCGATGCGGTCACTGTGACCTTCACAACTGATGGCGCCACCAACAACGGCACATTTTTAGAATCGCTTAATCTAGCGGCGATCTGGAATCTTAATTTCATTCTGATCATTGAGAACAACCAATATGCTGTGTCGACGCCGATTGGAGAATCGACGCGCGAGACCGATCTTTACAAACGCGGAATTGCAATCGGCGTTGAAAGCCATCTGGTGGATGGCAACGATCCGTTGGCAGTGCATGACCTCATGGTCGAAGCTGTGAAGAAATGCCGCGCTGGGCAGGGGCCCATCCTGATTGAAGCACGCACCTTCCGCCATATGGGGCATCATGTGAATGACCCTGGCAAATATATGCCTGAAGACAAGCTCAAATATTACAAAGAACGTGATCCCGTCGACCGTGCCCGCAATGATTTTGTTGAAATGGGTGGTGCCACAGCGGCCGAAATAGCGACAATCGAAAAGCAGGTGCAAGACGAGTTTGAAGAAGCTGTGGAATTTTCCAAAAACAGCCCGGAAGTTTCCGTTGAGGAATTCCGTGAATTTGCGGCTGTATATTGAAGCATCACATCAGGTAAATCCGGAGAACATTTTAATGCGCGAGATCATGTACCGCGATGCCCTGCGTGAGGCAATTGACGAGGAAATGGCACGCAACAGTCAGGTCTTCATCATTGGTGAAGGCATTGCTGAACGTGGTGGTTCTTACAAAGTTACCGAAGGTCTACTGGCCAAATATGGTTCAAAACGCGTGCGCGATACGCCCATTGCCGAAGCCGGCATGATTGGCGTTGGCGTGGGTGCCGCAATTGCAGGCGGTCGGCCTATCGTTGAAATTCTTTATGTCGATTTTGCCATGCTGGGCATGGACATGATTGTAAATCAGGCCGCTAAATTCCGCCTGATGACAGGTGGCAGTGGCAGTGTTCCCTTTGTCATGCGCACGCAAGGTGGCACGGGCGGTGGCGTTGCCGCACAACATTCGCAGAGTCTCGAAGCCATGTTCTATTCTGTTCCGGGCTTGCGCGTGGTCATGCCATCTACACCCGCCGATGCCAAAGGCTTGCTGAAATATGCGCTGCGCCAGGATGACCCTGTCATGTTCCTGGAGCACAAGCATCTCTACATGACCAAGGGCATGGTGCCCGATGGCGAACATATCATCGAATTCGGCAAGGGCGACATCAAGCGCGAAGGCAAAGACGTGACGATCATTGCCTGGTCAAACATGGTGCATCGTGCGCTCGAAGCTGCGACCGAACTCGCCAAGCAGGGTATTGAAGCTGAAGTCATTGATCCGCGCACATTGGTGCCGCTCGACAAGCAGATGATCCTGAAGTCGGTTGCCAAAACCAAGCGCGCGGTAATTGTTCAAGAAGCTTGCCGCCGTGGCGGAGTAGCCTCCGACATCGCATCGATCATTCAAGCGGAAGCGTTCTATGAGCTTGATGCGCCGGTTGAGATTGTGGCCGGTCTTGATATTCCGGTGCCTTTCAATCTTGTGCTCGAAAAAGCCAGCGTGCCGCAAAAGGATGATGTTGTGGCAGCGGCCCGCCGCAGCTTGCATCTTGATGCCTATGCCCAGGCAGCGGAGTAGGCCGTAATGTCAGACGCCATTTTGTGTCCCCAGGTCGGGCAAGATCTGACCGAAGCGAAAGTCGTCGCCCTGCATGTGAAGTTGGGTGACACGGTCAAGAAAGGCATGATCGTAGCCGAAGTTGAATCGGAAAAAGCCACCTTTGAAGTGGAGGCTTTCGCTGCTGGTGTGGTGATCGAGTTGCCCTATCAGGTGGGGGACACCGCTACGGTGTTGGAGCCGCTTGTAGTTCTTGGTAGTAATGCAGACGCAAAGCCTGCCGCAAAGAAACAGGCTGAGGCACTAACAAAAAACGGCACTGGTGCGAAGCAACATGATGTCGTTGCACCTGCTCGCGCTGCCGTGAACGGCCAAGGTCGCTCCTCCCCATTGGCCCGCCGTACGGCGCAGAACAGTGGTCTTGAGATTGATCGCATTGCTGGCACCGGCCCTGATGGTGCCGTTGTGTTGCGCGACGTCGAAGCCTTGGTTGCGAAGTCTGGAAAGTCTGCAGTTGCCTCGGCGACAGGTCTCAACGTAAAGTCCTTGAAGGACGGCAAAGGCACACCAGTCGTATTCATCCATGGCTTCGGCGCTGAAATCGCCGCATGGCGACAGATCGCCATGGCCATTGGCTTGCCAAACACTTTGCTCGCCATTGATTTGCCGGGCCACGGCGCTTCGCCGGATGCTGCTGCACCTGGTTTCCAATCCATCGTCGATGCTGTTGAATCAACATTGCACAGCATGGGCACAGAGTTTCATCTTGTTGGCCATTCGCTAGGTGCTGCTATTGCTATCGCCCTCTCGGTGCAAAATGGTTTGACCATCAAATCGCTCACACTGTTTGCGCCAGCAGGCTTGGGCACGATTGTCGATGGCGACTTCGTCGCAGGGTTCCTTGCAGCAAAATCTGAAGCTGCATTGTCTGCGCAAATGAAAAAACTGGTGAACGATCCCGCTGATCTTCCAACCTCCATGATCAAAGCTACACAGGCCGCCCGCGAAGCTGGTCCGGTTGCCGAGCGTCAGACCAAAATTGCTGCGGGTCTGTTTGAAGGCTCAACCCAATTGTTCTCAGTGCGTGCTGAACTGGCCAAGTATCCGGGCCCTTGCCGCATTGTCTTGGGGCAGCGTGACGGCATCATTTCGTCTTCTGAAACAAACAAGAAACTTAGCCCTGGCATTGCAGTTCATCTTTTGGAGAATGCAGGTCATTTGCCTTTCCTTGAAGAGCAAGGCCTCTCTGCGCGACTGATCGCTGAATCAGTCAGGTCCAGTGGCTGACACATCGGCCCATAGCTCTCGTCCGCAAACGCGGGAGATTGGCACGATCATCATTGATCTCGACGGCACGCTGGTGGACAGTGCGCCTGATCTTGCTGATGCACTGGATGAATTGCTGCAAGAACGTGGGTTGGCCCCAATCGGCCTTGAAGGTGCACGCAAGCTCATCGGTCATGGCATTGTGAATCTGGTGAGAAAAGCTTTGGAACTGCGCGGACTTGCAACCACACCCGATTTTCTTGAGATCGCCGCAACGCGCTTTCGCGAACTCTATGCCAAACGCCTTCCCGCCAAAGCCGTTGCTTATCCCGGCGTCATGGATGCTTTGAAAGCTTTGAAAGCCGAGAACTGGCGACTGGTGGTCTGCACCAACAAGTTGGAATCATTTTCGCGCAAGATTCTCGAAGGCTTGCAACTCGCTGCATTTTTCGATGTCATCGCCGGACCCGATACTTATGGTGTGGCCAAGCCCGATCTGCAGCACCTCTTGCGAACATTGCCGCAAATCATGCCACCTGATTACAAAACCATCATGATTGGTGACAGCGAAGTGGATGTAGAAACCGCCCATGCTGCTGGAATACCAGTCATCGCCGTAACCTATGGCTATTCCAAAATACCGCTGGCGCAACTGAAGCCGCAAGCACTGGCAAACAGTTTTTCCGAAATTCCGTCGTTGGTGAAAAAATTGGCCAACCAGCAAGGTGCAAATCTTGTTCATAGTTCAATCGATAAAAAGAGGAGTAATACATGAAACCTTTGACAGTCGTTGCCACATTGAAAGCCAAGCCAGGTCTTGAGAAAAAACTGGGAGACATTTTGAAAACACTTGTGGCTCCCACCCACGCGGAAAAAGGTTGTCTGAACTACGACATGCACGAGTCTGATGTGGAACCCGGCACATTCGTCTTCCACGAAAACTGGGCCACGCGCAGCGATTGGGAAGCCCACATGAAAGCACCGCATCTCGTCAAGTTCGCAGCTATACAAAGTGATCTCGCCGAAAGCTGGACACTGTTCAGCGGCCACAAAGTTTCCTGAACAAGAGGACATCCATCATGAAAATCAAGTTCTATGCCCATGCAAGTTTTCGCCTCGAAACCGATGATCTTGCCGTTGTGACTGACCCCTACACCCCGGCGCCCGGCAACAGCGGCTTTGACCCCATCAACGAGGAAGCTGATATTGTGCTGATGAGTTCAGCAACCGACAGCTTCCACTCTGACCCCAGCCACATCAAAGGCAAACCCATCGTGGTCAACACATTGGAGTTGCCACCGGAAGGCAAGAAGATCGACAACAAGCTCTTTGTAAAATCCTATCCCGCGTGGGAAAGCATGACGTTTGATTATCGCAAAGAATACAACCGCGATCCCGATGCCAATGCACTTTATCATTTTGAGTTGGACGGAATCCGTTTCCTGCATATGGGCGATACCGGTATTCCCGTGCTTGAAGATCACCTAAAAGATCTCGAAGGCAAGGTTGATGTGTTGCTGGCGCTGGCTGGTGCCCATGCCACCATAGCACTCGACGAGTTGGACAAGGTGATTGCCAGGCTGAAGCCCAAGGCCATCATTCCCATGCACTACTACAGCCCAAAAGGTGTCTTGAAGATCGAGCCCGTCGAAACCTTCCTCGGCCATTGCAAGCCGGAGAATGTGACGCGTGTGAAGGGCTCAACCCTCGAATTGACCGCTGCAACGCTGCCAAAGTCGAACACGCCGCACGTCTATGTGCTGGAGCAATCGAAGTAAGGCGCTCCTCGAGAATTGAAACATGGAAGTCGGAATTATCATCGGCATTGATGCCGGCACATCGGTGCTGAAATCAGTGGCCTTTTCGTGTGACGGTAGGCAGTTGGCGATGGCTGCCATTGCCAATGACTATGTGACGTTCCCCGACGGTGGGCGTCGAGCAGGATATGAATCGCACCTGGGCCGATGCTGTGACGACGCTCCAACAGCTGGGTGAAAAAATTCTCAATCTCGCATCGCGATTGATTGCAATTTTAGTGACGGCCCAAGGCGATGGTATGTGGCTGATTGACCAAGATGGGAAGCCTGTTGGCCCCGCCACGATTTGGCTGGATAATCGCGCAGCTTCGATCGTTGAAGACTATGTTGCTACGCCAGATTATGCTGCTCATTATCAGAGCACAGGTACCGGATTGACCGTTGTGCAGATGAGCGGAATGCTCGCGTGGATGTAGCGGCATAATCCAGAGATATTGGCAAAGGCCACTCACGCGCTCCATTGCAAGGATTGGCTTTGCTCCAAATTGACGGGTGAGCGTGCCACTGATCCTTCTGAAGCCCATTGCACATTTGGGAACTGCAAGACCAATCATTACCAAGCAGATATTCTCGATCACATGGGCGCCGGAAACTGCAAACATCTTTTGACCCCGGTTGTGGACTGCACAAAAGAAAACGGCATGTTGACGGCGGCCATTGCAAAATTGACAAATCTAGAGGCCGGAACAACGGTGTGTCTTGTTTTCGTGGATTATGTTTGCACCGGGTTGGGCGGTGGATTGTTTGATCCATCAGGCCAGACAGGTTGCACGATTATCGGGTCCACGGGCATGCACATGCGACTTCATACCGATGTTGAAGCGGTGCGACTCAACGCCGAGAAATCTGGCTTCACTGTTATTTTTCCAGCTCCTGGAATGGTTGCTCAAATGCATTCCAACATGGCCGCCACTTTAAGTATCGATTGGTTTCTGGATTGCAGAAGCCCATAACAATATGGGCCTTAGTTTAGACACCGCTACGTATGGCGCAATCAACGAGCTGCATCCCGACGTGACATATCATGACGTGCGGGATGCCCTGCTTGCCTCAGTCAGGTCGACGCTAGAGCGGACCTGACATTCTGTACGTTGCGCTTGGCCAGCTCTGCTGTTGCATGTTCAATTTCCGATTTGGTGCGGGCCTTCTTCCAGCCCAGCACGTTTGAAGCAATGACCGCCGTTTCTTGAATGACGTCGGCTGTCAGCAATCCTTCCATGGTGATGGCAGTACGGCGCAGCAGCAGATCAGCGAGATGGCGAACGCTTTCGTGGGTGCAGATGTAAGCAATCTCACCGCTGCTGTAGCCGGGAAGTGAAGACAGCGGACGGTCTTGTGTTGTTGCCGCGAAGTCCTGCACAGCCACAGCCTTCGTGCCATAGCGATCCAGCAACGTGTCACCGCGTGCCCCAATTTTGCTGACCATGGCCTTGCGACTGTTGTCATCGCGGGGATAGTCGCGTCCGCCGCCAATGGCCAAATCCACCGTCGAGACTGAACGCGGCTTTTGCAGCAGCGCCAACACGGCATCGCAACTTTGTTCCGAAAACGCACGGAAGGTTGTCCATTTTCCACCAATCAGAGATAGAACGGGAATTTCAGTTTGCGGCAACACATCGCGGCCTATGCTGTGGTCACGTGACACGTCGCCAATGTCTTTGCCATTGGCGCGGGGCAGGGGCCGCACACCAGAATAAGTCAAGATCACTTCATCGCGTGTGAGCTTGATATCGGGAAAGATTTCACTGACGATGGAGAGCAAGTAATCCGTTTCCTGAGCTGAGCAATGGGCGAGGTCAGGGTCCTGCTGCGAAAGGTCGGTCGAGCCCACCAGCACATTGCCGAAGAAAGGATACAGCAGATTAAAGCGGCCATCCTTGCAACCGAAATACATCATGCGGCCTTGGGTCGCTTTTAAAAGACCAGCATGCTTCACAATGAGATGTGCGCCACGCGAACCGCCCATATAGCTTGAAGTGATCCCGAGGTTGTCATTTACTTTGTCGATCCAAGCCCCGCTTGCATTGATTACGACGTCTGCGGTGACATTGCGGGTTTCACCCGTCACCAGATCTTTCAGAGTGAATGTGCCCTTGTCCGGCTTGCCCTGCACCTCGGTGTAGGTACGTAATTGGCTGTTGGGTTGGGCCGCAAGCCCATCCAAAACCAGTTCCAAACCCAGTCGCTCCGCATGGGTCACGCGGCCTTCGTAATAGAGACCGGCTGCAACTGCATCGCGGGTCACATCCGGGAACTCTTTGCGCAGCTTGCTCTTGGTGAAAAAGCGATGATCCGGCAGAGCCTTCACCTTGCGGTTATAAAAGTCATAAATCCGCAGGCCAATTTCGATGAGCAGCGCACCGCGCTCCTTGATGCGCGCTTTGAAACCGAAATAGCCAAGCATGCCGTCTTTCAATCCTGCAAACCAGGAGTTGACAGGGAACACAACTTCCAGTGCTTTCACATAATGCGGTGCATTGTTGAGCAATCGGTTCCGTTCCATGGCCGACTCACGCACCAATCGGAATTCATTGGTTTCAAGATATTTGATGCCGCCGTGAATGAGACGCGAAGGCGCGGCGCTGGCTCCACTGCAAACGTCAGTCCGCTCGACCAAAAGACAATCAACGCCTTGCAGACAGAGATCACGAAAAGTCCCGCAGCCATTGATGCCCCCACCGATGATCAGAACCGAATAATGAGATTTTTCTTTTGCAGTCGATTTTGCGGGCATTTCAATCCTTGGTATTTGTCGATTATCCCTTGCCACAAGGGGGGGAGAAGGTGAGGGCTTTTGATTGTAAACTTACAGGTTTCTGTCATGTTTTTGTTGGTCGGCGGCCAAAGGCGACTGCCAGAATAATTAAGCCTCCAGAGATCATCATCTGTTCACTGACATCAAGACCCATAATGATCAAGCCATTGTTGATGGTTCCAATCAACAGCGCACCGACGAAGGTGCCGATGACTGTGGCTTTACCGCCAAACAGACTGGTGCCGCCGAGAATGACAGCTGCAATAGCCGCCAGTTCGGCACCCGTACCGAATGTATAACGTGCTGTCTGCATCATGCCTGAGTAAAGAAGTCCGGCAAGTGCGCCTGCAGCACCACTGAGCAGAAAACAATACATCTTGATGCGGTCAACTGGAACGCCAGAGTAACGTGCCGCCACAGGATTTCCGCCCGTTGCCAAAACCTGTCGCCCGAAAGTGGTGTAGCGCAACACAACATGGCAAATGACAACAACTACAAGCGACCAGACAAACAGTGATGGAACAGGCCCAATTTTTCCACTGCCAAAAAAGCTGTTGAATGTCGTGTCTGAAATTGCCACTGGTTTTGTATAGGTTAATCGCATGTCGAGGCCACGGATCAGCTGCATAGACCCCAAGGTTACCAGAAACGAGGGTA